>JASFEP010000498.1:0-3002 GCA_050124775.1 Candidatus Aminicenantota bacterium | reverse complement strand
ATCAAGGTGCGGTTTGATGACGGACGTGTAAAAAAAGCGAGATTTATCGGCATCGATTCACCAGAAATAGAGGATGAGAGGCAAGACGTGAGATTCCTGGCCTATGTGGCAAAAAGATTTACTTTTTTTCACCTTTACCGCGAGCGGGTAAGGATCTCGTACGATTGGGAGCGGACGGATAAATATGGGCGAATCCTTGTTTATGTATGGACAGAAAAGCTCGGACTCTTCAATGAATTCATCCTGAAAGAGGGATATGCGTTTGCTTTGACCAAGTTTCCTTTCAACTCGGAACTCAAAAAACGCTTTATTGCAGCTGAAAAACAGGCCAGGAATCTCGAAAAGGGACTCTGGCAGAGAGAACCTTTGCCGGTAATCACGGCGGAAGACACATTCGACCATGTGGGAAAACTCCTGGCCGTGAGATATTTATGCAAGGATATCAGAACCGGGGGAAATTTTGTGTTTTTAAATTCCGGAAAAAATTTTTCAGCGGTCATTCCGCGTACGAAGATCTCTTTATTCCCACGGATCGATCGATGGGAGGGAAATATATTATCCGTGAAAGGTTTTTTGGAGACATATAGGGGAAAACCACAGATCATGGTATTTTTGCCGATGCAGCTTCAGAGCGATGAGTGAGGAGTGTCAAATAATTCAAGAAAATGTCGTGGCTCTCTGGAAAAGGTCCCTACGAATGAGTTGACAACCCCCTTTTTTTTTGACAGGGGAGAGCTATTGTTTTATAAAGTTTTTACGAATCGGAGAAGAGTCGAGTAAGGTGGAAAACGGAAATCTTCTTTTTTATTTTTTCATAATATTTGCCTCTGCCAAAATTCTCGGAGAAGTCAGTGTCCGGCTCAAAATGCCGGCCATTATCGGAGAGATCTCAGCGGGAGTGCTCCTGGGACCCTATGTGTTGGGTGTTATCAGCACTTCCAACCACGTTTTGATGTCCTTCTCCGAGATCGGCGTGATCTTCCTAATGTTCTATGTGGGATTGGAGATTCGCGTCAAAGATCTCTTCGCTGTGGGCCGTGCGGCGATACTAGTAGGGATTTTCGGTGTGATATTCCCCTTGCTCATGGGTCTCGGAGCGATGCTTTCCCTGGGCTACGAAATGGTGGAGAGCCTTTTTATCGCAACCGCAATCTTAGCCACCAGTGTAGGGATCTCGGTTAAGGTCCTTCAAGAGTTGGGGTTGATCAGACACAAGGTCGCCTCCATCATCCTGGGAGCGGCTGTCCTGGATGATATTCTGGCTCTCACTATTTTAGCCCTGGTCAAGGGTTTGGCACAGAAGCAGTTCGATGTCGTAGAATTTGTCCTCCTGGTCGTCGAATCCCTGGTTTTTGTGGGATTCCTGACCTTATGGGGACCGCGGCTTGCACGCCGGACGAAAAGATCGGTGGAAAAACTGAACATCCCTGAAGCGCCTTTTGTGGTCTCCGTGGTCCTCTGCTTGGGGCTGGCAGAGCTTGCAGATGTGATCGGACTTGCCGCCATCATCGGGGCTTTTATGGCCGGGATCATGATCGATGAACTCGCCGGGGTGTACGACTTGGAGAATAAGGTCAAATACGTCAATGAGTTTTTGCTGCCTTTCTTTTTTGTGATGATGGGCGCCCACCTGGACCCCAGGGCCTTCCTCTCCCCGAGCTTGCTTTTTTTAACCATTTTTGTCTCTCTCATCGCCATTGTTAGCAAAATGGCAGGAGCATACCTTGGCTGCTTGCGTGCGGATAGGAAAACGCGTCTTCAAACAGGTGTATGTATGATCCCCCGCGGCGAAGTGGGGATCATCGTGGGTCTTGTCGGTCTAAGGCTGGCGACCATATCGCTAGATATGTACACGGTCGTCCTGGGAATGTCATTGCTGACAACGATCATCGCACCCCCGCTTATCGTGTTGGCGTTCAGAGGAAGGCGCAGAGGAAGACCGCCAAAACCGCCGGAGACGAAAAGTTCTCCTGAATGATATACTGCCGGAATTGTGAAAATTACACATAAATGTCCTCATTTAAAACTCAATATGGGGATCGAAAATCATAAAACACGAAAAATATAATGAACAAAAAGAGGAGGTTTGAGATGAGATCGGATGAACTTAAGAGACGGGCTATAAAGATACGAATTCTCGGTCTGATTTTTGCTCTTATGTTCGGGTTTTTTATGAGCCAGAGCTGGGGGCGGGAAAAGTCTCCGGAACAGCGATCGGCCTATGATGAGACTCTCTACAGCGCGATGAAATGGCGTTCGATCGGACCCTACCGCGGAGGGAGAGTGACGGCGGTCACCGGAATCTCCAGCCTTCCCAATACATATTATTTCGGTGCAACCGGCGGGGGGGTATGGAAATCCGAGGATGGGGGATTGAATTGGATGCCCGTGTCTGACGGATTTTTCCATACAGGTTCTGTGGGAGCCATCGCGGTTTCCGATTGGGATCCCAATGTGGTGTATGTGGGGATGGGCGAGGCTCCGATAAGGGGAAATGTCTCTCATGGGGATGGTGTGTACAAATCCACCGATGCCGGAAAGACCTGGACACACATCGGTTTGTCCGATACGAGCCAGATATCGAGGATCCGGATTCATCCTCGGAATCCGGATCTTGTCTATGTGGCGGCCCTGGGACATGTCTATGGACCGAATGACGAGCGAGGCGTGTTCCGGTCTAAGGACGGCGGGAAAACATGGGAGAAAGTCCTCTTCCGGAGCAATAAGGCCGGAGCCATTGACCTCATTCTGGATCCCTTCAATCCCAGGGTCCTGTATGCCGCTATTTGGGAGGCATCGCGAACGCCCTATAGCCTGGCGAGCGGTGGGAAGGGCAGCGGTCTATTCAAATCCGTCGACGGGGGCGATACATGGACAGAGATCTCTCGCAATAAGGGGTTGCCGAAGGGAATACTCGGTAAGATCGGAGTGACTGCTTCGGGAGCACAGAGGGATAGAGTGTGGGCTATTGTAGAGGCGAAAGATGGAGGCGTATTCCATTC
>JASFEP010000497.1:0-3006 GCA_050124775.1 Candidatus Aminicenantota bacterium | reverse complement strand
ATCTCATCGAAAAAAATGGTTCCTTTATGGGCCGCTTCGAACAATCCTTGCTTGTCCGTGATCGCGCCTGTGAATGCGCCCTTGACATGACCGAAAACATGACTTTCCAGAAGGTCGGGGGGAAGGGAACCGCTGTTGACGATAATGAAGGGAAAATCTGCCCGGTCACTATTGAGATGGATCGCTCTCGCGACGAGTTCCTTCCCCGTTCCGCTTTCTCCTTGGATCAAGATAGTGCTTCGCGTGGGTGCCGAGGCTTTGATGATCTCGAATACATCGTTCATCAACTCGCTCTTGCCTATGATCTTCTCAAAACTGAACTTTCTTTTCAGTTCATCTTTGAGCCGTAGATTTTCTTTTTGGAGCTTTCGGTGAGCTATGGCCCGTTCGACCACAAGGAGTAGTTCATCGTGTTTGAAAGGTTTTTGGATGTAGTCATAAGCCCCTGTCTTCATAGCGGAGATGGCTGACTCGATAGAGGCATAGGCCGTGATTATGATCACGACGACTTGAGGATCGATCTTTTTGAGCCGCTTCAATACCTCTATTCCGTCCATCCCTGGCATCAAGAGGTCGAGAAGGATCAAGTCCACATCGAGTGAAGAGTGTTTATCAAGGGCTTCCTCCCCGTTGGTGGAGATTTCAACGGCGTATCCTTCGGAGGTAAGAATGTCCTGGAGAACCTCATAAATAATGGGTTCGTCATCGATGATATGTATGGTTCCTGTATTCGTCATTTTTTTTACCGGATGCTCGATTCCTTTACTTTGGTTTTGTCCAGATCCATCGGGATGTAGATGCTGAATGTCGAACCCCGTCCGGGTTCGCTGTCCACGGTGATCCGTCCATTATGCTCCTGGATGATCGCGTAACTGATCGAAAGGCCCAAGCCCGTACCCTTCCCGATACCTTTGGTGGTGAAAAACGGGTCGAAGATATGAGGGAGATGCTGAGCTTCTATCCCGGTTCCCGTGTCTGCGATCTTTATGACGGCCAGATTGTCGAGTTTTGAAAGCTCTAGGTTCAGAGTACCGCCGTTCGGCATCGCATCGATCGCGTTCAGAATGATGTTTATAAAAACCTGTTGCAACCGTTCTTCCTGAGCCCAGATGGGCTTGATGGGCGAAAGGTTGATTTCCAAGGCGATGTTCAGATTCTTCAGTTTGTAGTCGATCAGAGATATAATGGACTGCAGGCTTTCCTTGAGGTCCGTTTGAAAATATGTCGATTCTGAGGGATTTCTGGCAAAATTCAATAGGTTTTTGACGATTCGGGCCACGCGTTCGGTCTGGGTATCGATCTTTTCCAGTATTTTTGTGTGTGAAGATTCAGACAGTTTTTTCTGCAGGATCTGGACGTAACTCGAGATTCCCGTAAGAGGCGTGTTGATCTCGTGCGCAACACCAGCGGAGAGCAAACCTATGGAGGCGAGTTTTTCCGAGGTGAGGAGTTGCTGCTGGAGAGATATCTTTTCTGTGATATCTTCAAAAACGATGATCGTTCCGTAGGGATTCATCTCATTATCGAGAAGCGGAGTCTTTACGATATCGAAGATCTTTTTACCGCTGGACGGCATATCCAGCGTGATTTCGCTTAAGAGTCTGTAATCCTTATGCGTATCTGAAGGGAAAATGGCAGAAAAATTCTTCCCTCCGATCACATCCATCAATTTCTCTTCCATAACGCTTTCTTTCTTCATGGAAAAGATGTCTTCGAGGACACGATTCCATCCGATGATCTTTCCTTCTTCATCGCATACAGCGACGCCGACGGTGAGGCTTTCAATAATGTTTTGACTGTAGTCTTTAAGCCTCTCCAATTCCATAGCTCTTATATTAGCCTGGTCATACAGGTAGGCGTTCTCGAGGGCGAGTGCCACAGGTGAAGATATCGTGCGCATCAGCTCCCAGTCCTCTGCGTTCAAGAAGGAGCCGTCTGTTTTGGTCCCCATTCCCAGGCATCCGATCAGTTTGTCCTCCACTTTAAGGGGCATAAAATGGAAGAGACCGAACACAGAAAACTCCCTGAATTTCTGCTGGAGATCTTTTCTGTCGGGAAATGAAAAGATCGACAGGAATTCCTGTTCCTTGAGATGCTCATAGAGCTCGCCGTCGAAAGAGATCTGATTAAATATCGAAGATGCATTCCCGCGTGACTTCAAAATGTAGAAAGTATTCTCCGTATCGAGGGGGAGCAGCAGGGCGATATATTCCAAGGAAAGTGCGTTTGCGATGAGCTCAAGAATGGATTGAGAGAGTTTCTGCAGGTTCCTCTCCCGGCTGAGCTCCTGGCTGATGGAGAGCAGGGTTTTGCGGTATTTATAGCTCGTTCGGTAGATGATCCGGTCGAGTCCGGACTGGATCAGGCTTTTTAACGGAGAAAACAGAGTCGCCCCCAGAATAATAGCCAGAATTCCGAGAATAAGTGCTCTCAGCCTGTTTTCTGGGAGGATATCGGTTTGATAGCTGACAAAGAAATACAGGATGGCGATGACCACATAGGAAAAGATAAGAGGGGCTGCCTTTTTGAGGACGAGCTCCAGGTTGACGAGCTTGTAATTGGAGATGGAATAAGCCAAAGCTAGAGGGATGAGCGCTTGAAAAACGACCGTGAGCTCGGCGATTTTGGAGGGAACAAATCCCAGTAGGAAAGGAATGATATAAAAGAACATGAACGGAATGATGGCGATCCCAATCCCATAGGAAATCCATTTGAGTTGTCTCTTGATGATGAGGTTAGAGACACGGCTCGTGTCGACGATCAGCAAGGAGAGGGCCAAGATCAAAAAAAAGCCGAAGTGACCGAGCTCCAGTTTTTCTGTGGTTTGGTAAAAGTCGAGGATGAATCTCTCTTCCAGATTGAAGATATCCGATGCGTAGATAAAGAGTTTCGCCAGGAAGAGTGCTGAAGCAGGGATGTAGAGAATATAGATGGAAGAGAGCTTGTGTTTGAGGTCCTTCTTTCGTTTGGGAAAAATGGTAAAAAAGTGGAGGAGGAGGGGAGGGA
>JASFEP010000496.1:0-3013 GCA_050124775.1 Candidatus Aminicenantota bacterium | reverse complement strand
CTTTCCGGTTTTGTTATTGTACAGGGCAGCTTCCTCCACACGCGACTCTCCCTTGATTTCCTTCAGTTCCGTGTCGAACATTACAGGAATATTATTATCGAACACATTTTTTGCCAGGTGCTCTTGCGCCCTGAGCCGATTCCTCCTATGGACCAAAGTTACATCCACACCGATGGAAAACAGGTGAAGGGCTTCAGTAACCGCACTGTTTCCTCCTCCGATCTCCAGGACTTTTTTCCCTTTAAACAGTGGGCCATCACAGGTGCTGCAATAACTGACCCCCCGTCCTGAAAGTCGCATTTCTCCTGGAATGCCGAGACGTTTATATGTCGCACCTGTGGCTAAAAGGACAGCCTTTGCTCGGAATCGTCTCCGTGATGTTTGTACCGTAAACCCTTCGCCCGGTCGAATATCGATAGCCTCTTCGCCCGGGAAAATCTTCACATACTCCAGGGCATGCGTGACCATGATATCCACAAGCGTCTTTCCCCCGACCTGGGTCAAGCCCGGGTAGTTCTCCACAACCGGGGTGGTGGCCATTTGCCCTCCAAGAGCATCCCGTTCCAAGATCACAGCTTGAAGACCGCTTCGGGAGGCGTAGATCCCAGCTGTCAAGCCTGCAGGACCGCCACCAATGATGACGAGGTCTGCCTCTACTTCTTTTTCATCGCTTTCAGGAATAAAAAAGGCCTGTGGCTCCAGCTTTTCCAGAGAAAGCATGAACAACTCTTCAGGTTGAGCTCCTTTCGCGATCTGTTTTTCATTGGCATATGTCACGGGCACACCAAAGGCAGAATACTCTTCTGCCATTTCAGTATTCACTTGAACATCTATAATATCCAGATGCACCACATCAGGCTTCTCGATGGCGGCTTTAAGAGCATTAACCACCTGCTGCGGACAGTAAGGACAGCTAGTGCTCACGAAAAGTTTAATCTCGCGCTTCGACCGGACTCTCGCCAGAATCTTTTTGGACTGCTCGCTTGCGTTACTCTTGCGGTATCCCATCATGACCAGAGCTTCGACAAACGCTCTTCCCTCTTCTCCTAAAGGCGCACCCTGCCAACGGATGTGAAAATGATCCGGGTCGAAGAGAAGAGTGGGTGAATGGTCCACTCCCCATTTTCGTGCAAGTTTATGGTTGAGCTCATACTCCTTGAGATTGACCTTGGGCGTAAATTTCTGAATGGCCCTAACGATTTCCTTAATGGCTTTTGTGAAAATGTCTTGGGAATCGAAACGGGAGAAAAGGACGAGAGGCACATCCTGGGGCATTTCAGCGAATAGAGTTCTCATCTTTTCTTGCGCCCGCTCGATTATGGCCTTTTCGGATAGATCTGAGGAAGAGTGAAGATGGCCTTGGTCTTGATCTGTGTTATGGTCATAATCACGGTTATGATCATGATCGTGGTTATGGTTCATTCGACCCTCCTCTAACCGATTTATGCGTTCCGTCGCTTATTTCCTTATTTTTATTCTCCACCCAATATCAAAAAAATTATACCAGATGTAATTCATAAGGCAAACAAAGGGAAAGCTATGTATGTATCCCCTCTTACAGACAACAGAATGTTCGGCTTTCAACGAGATCTTCGCCCATAGACTTCACAATTGTATTGGAGTAAGATACGTGCTTAACAAAATTATGGACCAAGGAGGAAGAAGAGTATTATGAACAAAACACACAAACCATGGCCTGCGATAGCTTTTTTGGTCGTTCTCCTGGGCGGATCTCTTTGGGCACAGGGAAAAAGGCCGATGACCTTTCTTGACACCATCAACCTAAAGCGGGTATCCAGTCCCATCCTCTCCCCTGATGGAAAACAGATCCTGTTTACGCTCACTCATGCCGACTGGGAAAAGAATCGAACCGTATCCCATATATGGCGTCTCGATACAGATGGGAAAGGCCTGGTTCAAATGACAAACGGTAAAGACGGGGAAAGTGGCGGCGCCTGGTCCCCTGATGGAAAAATCATCTCCTTCATCACCGAACGTGACGAAGAAAAGGATGAAGGAAACCAGATTTTCTTCATCAATAACAGCGGCGGCGAAGCCATCAAATTTTCCGACCATAAAGGCGGCGTTCTATCGCACAGATGGTCCCCCTGCGGCACAAAGATCTATTTTGCCGCCAGGGATGCATTGACGGAGGAGGAAGAACAAAAAAAAGAAGATAGAGATGATGCGTTTATCTTCGAGAGGAAAGAAAAAAACACGCATATTTGGACGATAGATATCCCGACAAAAACAGAGAAAAAACTGACGGCCGGCGATTTCACTGTGAGGGGATACGAATTATCAAAAGATGGAACCATGATGCTTTTCAGTGCCGCACCCAGCCCCAACTACGATGATGTGCTCAACGCTGAAATATGGCTCATGAATCTCGAAGACGGGAGTCAAAGGAAGATCACGGATAACAACATATGGGAGAGCGGATTCGCCCTGTCCCCGGATAACAGTCAGATCTTGTTCATCGCAGATACTGACGAACGATTCGAACACTATTATCAAGAGACACTCTTTTTGGTCCCGGCTGCAGGGGGGATCCCCAAACTTCTGCTCCCCGACTTCAAGTACGAAATCTCCAGAGCTTTCTGGTCTGCAGATGGCAGAATCATCTATTTCACTGCCAACATGGGAGTGCACGTTGAGGTTTTTGCACTGGATCTAGCCGGTCAAAAAGTCAAACAGCTCACCGATGGAAAACACGTCATCTCCGGATTAGATTATATCGCCGCTATCGACAAAGTCGTTTATTCCGTTAATACCCCTTATAATCCCACGACTTTTTGGATCACCGATGCGCAAAATTTCAAGCCTCGAATGATGTACGATCCCTATCCAGAGCTCGCGAACTATCAGCTGGCCAAGGTTGAAACCGTCCGGTGGAAAAGCACCGATGGGGAGACCATAGAGGGAGTCCTTTTTTATCCTGTGCACTATGAAAAGAGCAAGCGTTATCCTCTGCTTGCTCACACCCATGGCGGGCCTCAGAGCTCGGACAAAC
>JASFEP010000495.1:0-3016 GCA_050124775.1 Candidatus Aminicenantota bacterium | reverse complement strand
GCCATCGGAAAGAACGCACCCGCTGATCCTGGGTGTAAACGTAGGGGCATCGGGCTCGTAGTCCCAATGAAGGAGCGCAGAACGAAGGATGTCTTCGGGATCGAGCTCACGTGAGAGGTTGTCCACGATACTTGAGGTCTGTCTTCCATTGCTGACCGCAATTCCTTGTCCGTAAAGGATGGCTGGGTAGATCAGGAGCTCCCTGTTTCCTTCGCTCAAAGTCCTTTCGTCTGTAGGCTCAACCCATGCTCCGTCCTCAGTAATCTTTATCCTTCGCGCCTGACTCGAAGGAGAGCGACCCGTGATGGCATACGCGACAATAACATTTTTTTCCGTCGGATCTCTTCCGATGATTATGACTCTCCCGGGATACTCTTTGTTCCTCAAGATGGATAATTCTTCATTCATAGAGATACACTCAACTCATGGCGAATGTATAGATATCACAGGACATATCTGAAGTCAAAATCATCCCGACAATTCTTCCTGTTTGTGATATCATTATTTTCGATCTGATGATGTGTATAAAGGAAGAAATTCATGAATGATTTTTTCGTACCAGAGAAAGCGTATAAAAACCTGAATTTTTTGAATTCGAGAGATGCGCGTGTCATAAGGATCTTAGCTGAATACCTTGAACCATTGCAGAGGATGAGAAATCTCAAGGTGAACAGCACAGTTTTGTTCCTTGGTTCAGCGAGAGCGGATCCGGATAAAAATGAGAGCGTCCTCGGCAAATATTATTGGGAGGCCGAAGAACTGGCGTTCAAGCTTGCCGAGTGGGCGATAAAGCTCAAGCCAAAGGGAAAAAATTTTGTCATATGCACGGGCGGAGGTCCTGGTATCATGGAGGCAGCCAATAAAGGAGCTGCTCGAGCGGGTGGAAAATCCATAGGAATGAATATCTCGCTGCCCCACGAACAATTTCCCAATTCCTACATATCTCCCGAGCTTTCCTTCCTCTTTCACTATTTTTTCATGCGAAAGTTTTGGCTTGTCTACCAAGCCAAAGCTGTGATTGCATTCCCAGGCGGGTATGGAACTCTGGATGAGCTTTTTGAGACACTCACTTTGATCCAAACAGAGAAAATGCAGAAGAAACATCTGCCCATCTGTCTCTACGGAGAGAAATATTGGAGAAATGTCATCAATTTCAAAACTCTTGTTGAGCATGGGGCTATAGCGCCCAAAGAGTTAGAGATATTCCACTACTGTTCAGATCCCGAAGAGACTTTTAACCTGCTCAAAGAAAAGCTTATAGGTCTTTTATGACGATCACAGAAAGATCTGTTTTACTCGCTTTCACTCTTTCTTTGGCTGTTTTGTTGCTCCTTTCATGCCGAAGCGTTCCAAAAACAGGTCCGGGGGGAATTCAGACAGGCCTTGCGTCGTGGTATGGACCAGATTTTCACGGCAAAAAAACTTCCAGCCGGGAAGTGTACAACATGTACGATATGACAGCCGCCCATCGAACCCTTCCCTTCGGGACTTATGTGATGGTAACAAATCTGGATAACGGGAGATCGGTCAAGGTGAGGATCAACGATCGAGGTCCGTTTGTCAAAGACAGGATCATCGACCTTTCATTCGCTGCTGCGCAAGTGTTGGATGCTGTAGGGCCAGGCGTTGTTCCAGTTAAGATCGAAGTTCTCAAAGATGAATCGCCGGCGCAATCCCCTGTGAGGTTTGCTGTGCAGGTGGGGGCTTTCATAAATAAAGATAACGCCAGGTCTCTTCAAAAAAAGCTTAGGAATAAATATCGGGATGTTTATATTTCTGTCTTCCAAACCCCGACACAAACTTTTTACAGAGTGAGGATAAAAGCCACCAACAGAGAAGATGCGGAATCGATAACGGCGCGCCTAAACAAAGGGGGATATGTGGCTTTTGTCCTTGAAGAGTTTTAGTACAACTCATCCCGGATGAAAGCATCTCCAAATTCATTATAAATGATACCTGAGCGTCCTCATTGTGTAGTGGAGAAAATCGCGTGAAGAACTGACCGGTCGCGGATCATCTCCTAGCGGATTTAGAATTTGCATTTTTAAGATCTTGCGAATAAACTGTCGTGTCCGGCCAGAAAGGTCGATCCATCTAAAATATGTCCAAAAGAATTCTCTTTTCCGCTTCGATATTCCATGGCCTTAACGATGCCGCAACGGTCACTGTCCCTATGGTCTTTCCCCTTCTCTATAGCCAGCAATACATAATCACCAAATATGCCCACATCGGGATACTTTCTAACCTCGGTCTTTTAATGACACTATGTTGTCAGCTCCTCATCGCCCATTATTTCCATAAGCATGAATACAAGCATATGCTCATTATCAGTCTGGGCGGGATATCTCTTTCTCTTATTCTGATCACTTTTGCCCGGTCTTTTATCACACTACTCCTGTTCTATCTCCTGATGCGAATATTTGCCAGTTTTTATCATTCTGTTGGCGTTGCGACCGTTTCTATTTCTCATCCGGACAAAGCGTTGGATTTTGCGATGGGCGTTCAAAGTGCTTCGGGTAATATCGGTTTGTTCCTCGCGTTCGTGTTGACCGGATTTATCGCTCAGAGCTTCGGCTGGCTGACGCCACTGTTTGGACTGGCGGTTATATTGATTATGCTCGGAACAATCAGTTATGTCATCGCTAAAAAGACATCAACAGTGGATCCCGATGTTCAGCCTATTAAAGCCGGGTCTTGGAAACGGGTCATTCAGGAGACATCCGTGTTGTTCCCCGGTTTCTTTTTCGGAGGGGCCTGCTGGGGGACCACCGTCTTCTATGCCCCCTCCTTGTTCCATCACAAATTCCAAGTCTCATTGGGGGCGACAGGATTGTATCTGGCACTCTGGATCGCTGTCGGTGCGGTCATGCCGTATCTCTTGGGATACCTGAGCCAAAGGATCGGACGTCGTAACATCATTCGACTCAGTTTTTTAGGGGCCACGCTTTTTTTATGCCTGCTTGGACTCTCGCCCGTAAAGGAGCTCGCGGTGGTCAGCCTCATCTTTTTTGGAGCT
>JASFEP010000494.1:0-3023 GCA_050124775.1 Candidatus Aminicenantota bacterium | reverse complement strand
GTCTTTCAGATACGCAACAAGCGCCTCAGCACTCATCTCTTTGATCACCTGACCGTTCAGCCAATCCAGCTTGTCTTTATCGAACACAGGATTCCCGCGGCTGCGTTTATCCAGAGAGAACTTTGCGATCATCTCTTCCATCCCGTAGATCCTCTCCCCTTCTTTCGGAGCCCAGCTCATCTGCGCCAAAAAATTGAAAAGCGCAAGAGGCAAATAACCCTCATCCTTGAACTGGAGGACCGATGTCACACCGTGCCGTTTGCTGAGCTTTTTTTTATCCTCTCCCAAGATCAACGATTGATGGCCGAATTTGGGCGGCTTCTCCCCAAAGGCCCTGTAAAGCAATATTTGCTTGGGAGTGTTCGAGATGTGGTCATCTCCCCGTATAACATGTGTGATGCCCATATCGACATCGTCGACCACCACAGAGAGATGATAGGTGGGAAGGCCATCGCTGCGCAACAGAACAAAATCCTCGATGGTCGAACTCTTCACAGCAATCTCACCGTGGAGAAGGTCTTTGTAACGAATCTCCGTCTCGGGCACCAAAAAACGGATAGCGCCCGTCCTTCCTTCGGAGATATAGTGCGCTGCCTCATCTGACGACAAATTCAAACAGCGCCTGTCGTATTCCCAGAATTTTCCAACGGACTGGCCCTCTTTTTTGCGCTTTGCAATCTCCTCGGGGGAACAAAAACATCTATAGGCAAGCCCCCTCTCCACAAGCTCCTGCGCCCTCTCCCTGTAAAGGTCCAACCTCTTGGATTGATAGTAGGGGCCTTCATCCCAATCCATGCCCAGCCATGCCATCGACACGAGGATGCCTTCGCTCATCTCCTCAGACGAGCGTTCCACATCCGTGTCCTCGATCCGGAGGATGAATTTTCCCTGATTGTGGCGGGCATAGAGCCAATTGAAAATAGCTGTCCTCGCCGCCCCAATGTGTAAATGCCCCGTCGGACTCGGCGCAAACCTAACTCTGACCATCTTGTTTTTTATACCACAACCGCACACACACCGTAAAGATTAAGGATTCGGCTGAGAAGAATCTTCACAATAAAACGCCTCTACGAATGTGGATTCGGCAACCGAACAATAAATGTGATTGTCTCCTTTTTGCTTCTCCCCTGGAAAAAAGTGTAAGTCCCCTTTTTGGGGTCTTTTTGAGCCCGTTTTGTGAAAAACTGATTGACTTTATACCTGAAAAAAATTATATAATGGGTTGGGGCTAAGCCTGAACGGGTTCCCTATAGTTTTATCTCTAAATTACAAAGGGTTAAGGCCAGGGTTTGAAATTCTTAAACAGATTTCGCACAACTGAATCCATCAACAACCATAAGATTTCGCCAAAAATCAATATCCTGATCCTCAACAGCAATCCCCAGGAAGCAGATTATATGGGCGACCTGTGTAGCCCATCAGGTATTGTCCACAAAGCCTCTGACATTCCCCAAGCCATATCACATCTCGAATCGAGAGATTTTAACGTTCTGATCGCAGACCAGAGCCTCGCCCGTTATTCTCTGCTCAAAGGCTTGTTCAAACAAATGACGAGCATCGTCATCACCGGTAAGAACGAGGCGGATCTCGAAGGCATCGCCAGCGAGTGGCCGCCCAATCATTACACAGACCATGTTCTTTCTCCCTACGAACGAGAAAACCACAGAGATTTTATACGCGCCTTGAACACCGCCCTCGAACACTCCAAGCTGAAGATCGAGTTACAAAACCTGCGCCATTCGTCTGAATTGGGCGATATCGAGATGCAGGAGGCCTTTTCCCAGATCAAGGAGCTCAAGAGCTTCATCAACGACAGCGTCGTGACCGAATTGGAAAAACGACTGGAGATAGAGACCAAATTCAAATTATTCCTGAAAGAGAAGACCAAGATTTACGACATTCTCAAGCAGCTCTACATCGCCAATGACGTGATGAACCTGGTGGACATTTCGCACGAGATCAAAGATCTTGTCGGCGCTCAGAGCATTTCCATCTATATTCTCGACGAGAACGAAACCATTGGCAAATTCCTCAAACCGCTCGTTTGGAATGACCACATCCTCTCTCACCCGGAGATCGCGGAACATACCGTGGTTATCGACGCGACAGATTTTGCTGCCCATACGGTCTTGAGCGGCCGCTCCATCAAATCCTCCGATCTCACTCCAGAAAAGGGCCTTTCCAAGCGCTACAAAGAACAGCTCAATTTTCCCTTAAAAAGCATTCTCAGCGTCCCCATCAAGCATGACAGGGATATCATCGGTGTTCTTGAGGTTTACAACAAGATTGCCAAGAAGAACGACAAGAACAGATATTTCTCTCTGGAGGACCAAGAAGTCCTGCAAAAAATCTCCGAGCACATCTCCATCGCCATAACGAAGCTGAATCTCATCCAATACGATCCTCTGACCGGATTGCTCCGTCCCGATCCTTTCATCAACAAAGTCATTCAAAAACTCAAGTCCGAAAGCAAGAGGCAACAGGAAGATATCTCTTATGCAATGGTGATGGGAGACGTGGATTGGTTCAAGAATTACAACGACAAGAACGGACACGAAGCGGGAAATAACCTCCTGAGGGACTTGGCACAGGTACTGAAAACCTCGATCCGCGAGGAGGACCTCCTCTGCCGATATGGAGGTGAGGAATTTTTATTTTTTCTCTCCAACATCAGTTCGCGGGAAGAAGTTCTCATAATCACCGAACGGATACGGAAGAATGTCGAAAAACACTATTTCGAGTTCCAGGAGTTTCAGCCCAGAAAAAATCTCACAATGAGTTTTGGGATCACGAATTTCACCCGAACGAGGTTCGATCCTTCGAAAGACATCGATAGAGAAGATATCAAGAAGATCGTGCACGAAGCAGACTTGGCCATGGCTGAGGCAAAGGGGAAAAAGACATCCGGGGAGGGCGAGGGCTTAGAGAAAGACGCCGAAGCAGAGAAGAACAAAATCTGTGTTTATCACAAGAGAAGTCTAGACGACACAAAGGTCAAAGACATCATTATGCCCTACAGGGAG
>JASFEP010000493.1:0-3025 GCA_050124775.1 Candidatus Aminicenantota bacterium | reverse complement strand
CTAATTCCACGGGAGGTATGTACCTCGATGCTCGGGACTCACAGGAATTGTTGTCCTCGCTCGAGCAAACCTTACAGGTCGAATACGAAATTATCGATGAGACGGGAGAGATTAGGGCAAGGGGTATTGTTGGCGGAGATCCGATTCGAATTATGGAGGGCACTTACACTCTCCGCGTGCTCCTAGATCCCGAACCGCTGGATAAAACGGTGACCGTTAAGTCCGGACAAAAAACTCGAATGGAGCTTAAAAAAGATAATGACCGGTGGACGTTGATTAAAAAACGATAACGCGGATCATTTGAGGATAAGCAGAGAGAAGGAATCGGAGACGATGATGGACTCGCCGTGCACGACCACATCTGCGGACTCGCCCGGAGTATCAAAAGAAGCGACAAGTCTGGGTTGTTGAGGATTGCGAATATCGATTTTTTTAATACCCGATGTCTCATCCGAGATATAGGCGAAGCCACTGCTAACTGTGACTGCGTTCGCAAAACCGTCCATCTCGAACACACCGGCGATCTCTGGGGATTGGGGATCGCTTATGTCTAAAATTTGCAGGCCTACTTCACCGTCGGCCACATAGGCGTAAGTTCCGCTGACGGTAACATCATATGCAAGACCAGGGGTCTTTAAGGAGCTGACGAGCGCGGGAGAAGTAGGATCGCTGATATCCACGATGTGAAATCCCGTATCGCTATTGGCTAAATACGCATAGTTTCCTGATACGCACAATCCATAAGTAAAGCCTGCCATCTCGAGAAAACCCACCCCAGAGGGTTTTTTAGGATCGGCAAGGTCCAGGATATGGAATCCGGAGAGATCGGAAGTGACATAGCCGTAGCCGTTGCTTGTGTTGACCTTGCGACTGACTCCTGGAAGACGCACAGTTCTTGTGAGCGTGATCTTCTGGGGATCGCTCACGTCATAAACATTCATCCCCCGCCGGCCGGTCTGATAAATATAACCCTCATAATAAGCCAACCCTTGAATATTCCTGAGTCCGAGGAGCTGTCCGATGAATCGATTGTAAGTACCCTCTTGATATTCCGGATACTGCACGAAAGAACCCACAACTCGAGGCAAAATTGGATCACTGATGTCTATGATCTTTAAACCGGACATGTTGCCGACAGCGTAGATCATATTTTCATGGGTTATGGAAGTTATGATCGAAGCGGGCGTGTAATAGAGTCCGATCAACTCAGGATTTTCAGGATCGGCTTTGGAGAGAATATGGATTCCAGAAAAATAATCGACAACGTAAACATGATCCTGGTCCAACGCGACACTGCAGGCTTCGTTGTAAGCCGTGTGTTTTGTCGTCGAGAGGAGGGCAGGTTCCATGGGATTTGAGATATCGATGAGTTGCGACCCTCCATCGTAAAGGTTTCCGACACAGGCTGTATTCCCATAGACACATACGCTATTGGCATAACTCGATGTGAGGAATGTGGTCGTGAGCACTGGGTTCGAGGGATCGCCAATATCGATAATCTGTAATCCCGGATAACCATCGGCCACGATCGCATGATTTCCAGAAATGGCCACTTTTTCTGAATTCCCGGGCGTATCCAAGGAAGCGATGAGTTTTGGAGCGGTTGGGATACCGATATCTACAATCTGCAGTCCCGATTCACCATCCGCCACACACACAAATTGATCTTTGACAGCCACACCTCCAGCTGTTCCCGGGGTATCCAGGGAAGCTAGTCGCTTCGGGGAAGAGGGCTTTGTTATGTCAAAAATTTGAAGGCCCTCCATTCCATCAGCGATTAACGCCAATTCGCCATGAATAACGATATCCTTTGATTCTCCAGGTGTCTCTCCCGAGCCTCTGCGGACGGGAATTTCGGGATTCGAAACATCGACAATCTGCAGTCCATACTCACCTGCAGCCAGATACGCAAAACTTTTTTTGACCGCAATGCTGAATCCACCTCCTATGTATAGCTGAGATATAAAACGCGGTTTTTCCTTTTTCCCGATATCTAGAACGACAAGCCCGTCAAGAAAGGCACAGAAGGCATAGTCATCCGCAACGGCAATATCGTAAGCTTTTGTCCAAAGTGTCGAGCCGACATATTCCAGCCCTGTATCCGAAGAAGGAGAACAGCATTCGAGATGAAATAAAATGATCAAGATAAAAACAGGAATAGACATCCACATTCTGCGTCTCATGGCAAATCTCCTTTGGAGAGGGCTCTCCTTATCAAAGCCTGTCCCAACCAAAATGTCTCGTCGGATAGCACTGCGTTAGATCAGAATATCTTCGTCCCAGCCACGCTTGATGAGCTCGATCTTGCTGATGTCGCTGGTTCCGATCCCATATTTGACATCAGCGACTTCGATGTGTTTGGGAACGGGGGGAATGGCCCTTTCCTTTCCCAGTTTCCGTGTGCGCATAGCAATGATGAGACGAAGTCCGATAGCATCTATAGCAACGGGATCCTGACTCACGAGCAAACCCTTGTAATTCCAAACATAGCGCCTGCTGAAATGATGGGGACCTCGCCCATGGTACTGGGGAGTCAGTACACAGAGGATATTCAACCGCGTCTTTCCCCTGACCATGGGCAATTTGAAGAGTGCTCCCAAATTGGAACAGCTGTTCGGATGGTAAGCTGATTGGGATTTTGCGAACATGATATAGTTTTTCATAACCCCGCTGATCCCTGCCAAATAGTGAGTTCTGAGCGGCCTTACATTGATCAATGATGTCGAGTTCTGGAAGATAGGGTTGGTTTTGACCCTGTGGTCATCGATCCCTATATTTTTCTCTTCCACTCCAGCGTCCATGAGACGACGTTGGATCGCCTGTTCCACTTCCGGAGGCGTCGGCAGATAAGACCAGACATTGCTCTTGATCCCCACGATCTCTCCGGGCTTGACCAAACTCCCAAAGGCTTTGACCGGATCATTCCGATCCAAAAGTATCATAGCTGCCTCATCGAGCATTTCCTGAATGATATCTGCATCGAGTTTGTAGTTTTCATCCACTGCATCTGGATTCCGGACGAGAA
>JASFEP010000492.1:0-3031 GCA_050124775.1 Candidatus Aminicenantota bacterium | reverse complement strand
AACTTGTCAAATTTCAAGGAGAGTTTATCTGGCATCTTCACGAAGAAGAGGATGAGATGTTTTTGGTCTTGAATGGGGTGATGGTAATGAAATTGAAGGGTGGGGACATCACGCTCGAGGCAGGCGAATGTATTATCGTTCCTAGAGGAGTGGAGCACATGCCAGTCGCTGACGAAGAAGTGTATGTGATGCTGATCGAGCCCAAGACCACACGCAACACCGGAAACGTCGAAACAGAAAGAACTGTCAAAGAGCCTGAGCGTATATAACTCGCTTGTACAAAAACCTCTCGCTGTAGCTGATTTTTCGAGATATGCCTTCCAAATAAATCCCAATTCCTCTTGTAAACAACTTTTTTGTGCGTTGAAACGTATTAATTCATATATTATGAAAAAAATGTATTGACAAGTTATCAAAATTTTCACAATATATGAAAGAATGAAGTTAAAAAAAAAGAGTGAGGCCTCACTATGCTGACAAAACTAGAGGATCAGATTCTATTGTCTGTCTGGAAATTCCAAGGCAAAGCCTACGGAATAAATGTCTATCAATACTTAGAAAAGCTCACTCGATCTAAAGTCGCTATCGGGGTTGTTTATTTTGCTTTGGATCGGCTATCAAAAAGAGGCTATCTCGAGTCCTACAAGGGTGAACCGACAGCCGTAAGGGGGGGAATGCGTAAAAAGTATTACCGAATAACTCAAAAAGGTATTGAAGCACTAAAAGCTTCTAAGCAGGTGAATGACCGTATATGGTCAGAATTTCGCACCTCGGTTAAAGAAAAACCTTGATTAACCCAAAGAACAGAACCATACAACCTCCAAAAGCCCTGGACTATCTCCTTAAGCTTCTTACCAGCAGATATGACCATGATACGCTCTGGGGAGATTTTGAGGAAATGTACCACGTGATTTTCGTAGAGAAGGGAAGGCTTTTCGCGAACCGCTGGTATTTCTCTCAAATCCTAAGGGTTTTACCTGCTTTTATACTCCATAATCTCCATTGGAGGTCATACATGTTTCAAAATTATCTGAAAGTCGCTATCCGAACCATTAAAAGGCAAAAATTATTCTCTTTTATTAACATACTTGGACTCGCCATAGGGATCGCATGTTGCCTTTTGATATATCTCTATGTTTCTTATGAAATGAGTTATGACAAGTTTTATTCTGATTGTTCCCGGTTATACCGTGTGGCAACCAAGAGCAGGATTCAGTCGAGGTCCCATATGTGGGCGCTTTCACCCGCGCCGTTAGCGCCTGTACTCAAAGAAAGTTATCCTCAAATCGAAGAAGCAACTCGTATTATCATCAAAGGTCGTGGTGTTGTTGAAAAGGATAAACAACTCTCATTTGTAGATCGGATTTTCTATGCGGATCCATCGGTATTCCGTTTATTAGGAATTACTTTTCTGCATGGAGAACCAACGACGGCTCTGTTGAGACCAAACACAATGGTTATCACACAAACCTTTTCAAAGACACATTTCGGGCAAAACAATCCCATCGGGCATACACTTAAAATTGATAGCACGGACTACGAGATAACCGGTGTGGTGCCTGACCCACCATCCAACACTCATTTCAGGTATAACGTATTAATGACCATCAATGATCTGTCTGATGATTCTCGCATGGCCAGCTGGAATCACATGTATCTCTACACGTATATCAAACTTAAGGAAGGGATAGAGGCAAACGATTTAGAAGCGAAAATTCGACACGTAGCGGATACACACACTATGGATCAGGAGGAAAAAAGAGGAGTGAGACAGGAGTATTTTTTTCAGTCAGTGGGAAGGATCCATTTGCACTCCCATCTGATTGCTGAGATGGGCCAGCCAGGTAATCCGCTCTATCTTTATATATTCTCTGCGGTGGGATTAGCCATACTCCTACTTGCCTGTATCAATTTCATGAATCTGGGCACAGCTCGCTCCACAAACAGGGCCAAAGAAGTGGGGATGCGCAAAGTCATAGGCGCCCACCGCAAGCAGCTGATCAGTCAATTTCTCGGTGAGTCATTGCTGACTGTCGTTTTCGCCCTTGCTCTCTCCCTTCTTTTGGCTGAGATCTCGAGGCCATTTTTTAACGAACTCTCCGGGAAAAAATTCCTTTTTATTGATTTTTTTCAGCCGGCATTGTTATTTCTTTTGATCATCATAACACTTTTTACAGGATTAATTGCCGGCAGCTATCCGGCCTTTCTCCTTTCCTCGTTCAGGCCTGTCACGGTGATTAGGGGATTCTCAAGCGCAGGAACGCGGAGTGCGGTATTGAGAAAAGTTCTTGTCATATTTCAGTTCGCTGTCTCTGTTTTTCTTATTATCTGCACGTTTATCATGTACAGACAGATCGACTTCATGAAGGATTATCCTCTGGGATTTGAAAAGGAACAGAAGATCGTAATCCCTGTCAGAAAAGATATAAGTGCGAACTATGAGACTGTCAAAAGTGAGTTTTTGAATCACCCGACAATTCTAAGAGCGACAGTTTCTTCGAGCATCCCAGGATGGGGAATACACATGCATTACTTCAGGATGAGTGGAGGGATAGATACGGAGGAACACTCTCTGCAGCATCTCTATGTGGACTCTGACTTTATTAGTACTTATGAGATCGAAGTCCTTGCCGGCCGGTCTTTTCAAAAAGAAATGCGTACAGACGCCACTGAAGCGTACGTAGTTAACGAATCTGCTGTAAAGGTCTTCGGTCTGGATTCCCACAGAGATATTCTGGGCAAAAAGATCGATTGTGGCGATGTCCCCAAGAGAATCATCGGAATTATCAATGATTTTCATTACTACTCATTGCAGGGAAGCATGAAACCTCTGGTCCTAGAGATCAAACCTTCGAAGTTCAGTTTTCTTACTCTGTCTGTGAACACGGATAATCCCTCTGGAACTTTTCCATTCCTCGAAGATAAATGGAGCGCTCTTTTCCCTGGACTGCCCTTCGAATATTTTTTTCTCGCTGAAGATTATAATCTTCAGTACCGCCAAGAAGAAAGGACAGGGAAGCTTTTTTCTGTC
>JASFEP010000491.1:0-3034 GCA_050124775.1 Candidatus Aminicenantota bacterium | reverse complement strand
CTGTTGTTTGTGATTTAGTGAAAAGGAGGACGAAATGAGGTCAAGAGAGATTTTACTTTTCTGCCTACTTCTGCTGTTGGTCATAATGCCGGCGTTCGCTCCAGCGGATGAGGATGTAACGGTTGATTTCGATCGGGTGAGCGAGAGAGTATTGGTCGTCAAAACAGGCAAGGTTTACACAGACCAAGTGGTTGCTCTCGCAACGAAAAAAGGCATAGTCGTGATCGATACGGGGAAATCCCCGACTCTCACGGAAAAGTACAGAAAGGTTATCGAGCGTGAGTTCGGGAGAAAGGACTTTGCTTATGTCATCAATACACATTTTCACTTCGATCACACCAGCGGAAATCAGATCTTTCCTGAATCCGTGATCATCGCCCATGAGTCAAGTCCGGAAAGAATGCGCCAATTCGATAGAGCAAGGCCCAATTTCGTCGTCCAGCGGCGGGCCGTGATCAAACAGTGGAATAACCAATTGAATGCCCTTGAACCCGATTCAGAAGGGGCCCAGAGATTTCGCGACCTCATAGGTACAGCCAAAATTATGTGTGACGACCTGGAAAACAATTATGTCCTTACGTTGCCAACATTGACTTTTAACGATCGACTGACTCTCGACATGGGTGACCTGACTTTTAGCCTGATCTATTTCGGTGAAGGGCGTCATACAGGTGATGATATTGTTATTCACTGCCCGGAAGAGAAGCTCCTTTTTACCGGGGACCTCTTCTACAAAGGCTCTATGTTCATCGCTTTTTCCTCCCAGTTCGATGCGCCGCGCTGGATGTCGGTCATAGATGAGGTGCTGGAGGATGAGAACGCCGTCGAATGGGTTTATGATTGTCACAACGGCCGCATGAGCAGAGAATTTTTGAGGCAATGGAGGGATTACCTCACCGAACTGTGGAACGATCTATCCGCCGCGAAGGAGAAAGGGCTGGATCTAGCAGCTGTGCAGGACCAGTTCTCCTACGAAAACAAATATTCTTTCATCTCTCAATCCGGGATAGATCCGGAACAGTTGAAGAACGAACACCGAAATAATGTCAAGTATGTGTGGTATCGTGTCAACGAGACACAGTCCGCAGCCACTGTGCTGGGCCAGGTATTCGCCGAATCAGGTATAGATGCTGCCCTAAAAAAGTATGCCGAGATAAAAGACACTCCTTCGGAAAAATATTACTTCGATGAGGCGGAGATGAACCGCACGGGATACCAGCTTATCAATCAAAACAAGCTCAAGGAAGCCGTCGAAGTTTTCAAGATGAACGTGGAACTCTATCCAGAATCATGGAATGTATACGACAGTCTCGGAGAGGGGTATATGCTCCTCGGCGTAAAGGAACTCGCCGTTGAATATTACAAAAAATCTTTGGAGATCAACCCTGACAACGCCAACGGCATCGCTATGTTGAAAAGGCTCGAAGAAGAGAAATAACAAAACGAAGAGACGATCATCCCTATTCTGCTTTGAAGGTCAATGCAGCCGGCCGTCTTTTTCGTCCTCCCCCCAGGTCGGAAGCTTGAATTGATCGGGTTCTGATTCGAGAACTGTTTTCAACCAGTCTGACGGATATCCCACTCCCCGCGCCCTGCCGTTTTCGTCCTTGACGTAACCGTCATTGTACTTGCAGATGAGGTGTTCTCCCAGTTCGATCCAGCGCTTGACAACCATATCTCCTTGACTGACCGAATAATTAGTGAGGAAACGCACCATGAGCTCCGGGTTTCTATTCAGGAGATCGACGGCCGTCTTTTCGATCACAGGCTGAAGTTCCAGAAATTGACCCTCGATGGCAGCTTGGATCTTTTGGATATCCTGAACCATGTCGCGGTAGCGGAGATTGGCGAAATTGGCCACGAAATTGAAAACCCACCATGCAGAATCCCAGGAGAATTTTCGGATATCTCCCACGGTAAATGATTCGGGCAAAGCGTCGATACAACAGTACAGGGGAACATAACAGCTGGTGTAGGTGTCATCCAGGCCGTACCAGTACACACCGCCGACGGGATCGGGAAGCCAACCCCTCGACTGAGAGATAAAAGAAAAGGCCGTTTGCTGTGTGGAGATGGGCCTTTCCCAGCTGTACTTAACCCCATCCACTTCCCAAGTCAGGCCCCGGCATCTCAGAGGGCTTCCGAATGGTCCGGCATCCACACCCTTGGTCATGTCGTATGGAGTGCCTTCGTAGTGATCGCGCATCACATCGATCACATCCTGAAGCGCTAACTTTTTGTCGGGTTTGATCCACAGTGGATACGGTTTCGCCCCTTCCACACCGCGCTGAAAATCCGGCGACAGGTTCGAGGACGGTGCACAGCGGCGGAACATGCTCCACACCCGAGCGGCGCAGGTCCTGAGCGACGAAGGTTTCGGGGGATCAAAGGCATAACGGAAACTGAAGGGCTTTCCGGATTTTTTATCGTAGTACCCCTTTTCCTCAGCAAAGGATACGATATTTGCAGAATACAAACAGTTTTCAGGATCGTCGAGCGGGAACTCACCGATGCGCGACATGTTGGCGTGGGCGCAGATATATCCGTCCGGTACTCTTAGGGCCACCCAATGAGCCCCTTTGCCGCCCGGCCCGGGACCGATCATTTCCATGATCCAGGCCTCGTTAGGATCGGCAATGGAAAAGGATTCTCCTGAACTCCCGTAGCCGTATTCTTCGACGAGTTCTGTCATGACTTGGATGGCTTCTCTGGCCGTTTTCGCGCGCTGAAGGGCGAGCCTCATCAAAAGAAAGTAGTGGAAAAGGCCTTCCGGATTTCGCAGTTCATTGCGGCCCCCGAATGTGGTTTCGCCGATGGCCAGTTGGAACTCGTTCATCAACCCGACGACGGCATATGTGTGGGGGACCTGTTTGACCTCTCCCCTGATTTTTCCGTCTCTTCCTCTCACCTCGATCGTTGCGGAAGGGAGATGATCTTGAGCGGGCAGATATTCGAGATGAGGATGGAACTCCCCATCGCACGTATAGGTGATCATGACAGACCCGTCTTTGGACGCTCCCTTAGTTACGAGGAA
>JASFEP010000490.1:0-3036 GCA_050124775.1 Candidatus Aminicenantota bacterium | reverse complement strand
CGGTTCATGGAGCACCTGAATGCGCGCTGAATAATAGTCCTTTTCTTCATCGAGAGTTTGGATTTTCGCCCGGACTATCCCCTGTGCGAGGATCCTCACCCTCCCATCGGGAAGCTTGAGCATCCGCATGACCAAGGCGACCGTTCCGATCTCGAAAACATCCTCTCTCTTGGGATCCTCGATCTCCATATCCTTCTGAGTCAGAAGGAGGATCATTCTATGTGATGACAGGGCTTGATCGATGGCCTCTTTCGATTTTTCTCTCCCTACGAACAGCGGGACGACCATATACGGAAAAACAACGATATCACGCAGCATAAGAACGGGCATTTCCTTTGGGATGTTGAGTTTCTGACCATCATCTTCGACCACATTTTCGTACTTTTCGTCAAAATCATCTTCTTTTTTTGCCATTTCATTCCTCCGTTTTGTCTTCTTGTTTTCGAATCTTCAAAACGACTTCTCTATCTTGTTTCCTCCTCACTTTCTTGAACTGAATCGTCAAAACGCCATTTTCTAGCGATGCTCTGGTTTTTGCCGGGATCACGGCGTTAGGTAGAAAAATAAATCGCCTGAATGGGCCGTGTTCCCTTTCAAGTCTTAAATATTTGATCCTTTTTTCAATCAGAGTCTCCTTCTTTTGACCTTTGATCTCGATACGATTGCCATAGAAGAGGAGCTGAATATCTTTCTGCTCGACACCGGGAAGCTCCACATCCACCGTAATATAAATCTCATTTTCCGTAACATCCACACAAGGCACCCAGCTCTGGTCAAGTCCGAGAAGATCATTTTTCTTGAGGAATACTTCCCCCGCGATTTTGTTGATCTCTGCTTCGATCTTGACGATTCGGGATACAGGTCTTATTTTTTTTGACATCTTCGCACACCCAGACGGATTATTGATCAGACATAGCTAATTTTGGGTCCCACTTCCTGAATAATTCATAAGCTTGGAGATCTGTCGGTGATAGTTCTATTTCTCTTTGAGCAGGCTCTCCAATTCTTTTTTGAACTCCAGCACATCCTTGAAATCCCGGTACACCGATGCGAATCTGACGTAGGCGACTTTATCCAATGCCTTCAGCTTATCCATAACAAATTGACCGATCTCTTCCGCACTAATCTCCTTCTCCGGTCTCTCTTGGAGGCTGGTCTCGATCTCCTCTACGATCTCTTCTAATTTGGCGACAGGCACTGGCCTTTTTTCACATGCCTTGAGCAGTCCGGCCATGATCTTCTCGCTCTCGAATCGTTGCCGTCTTCCGTCTTTTTTGACGATCATATAGGGGATCTCTTCGATCTTCTCGTAAGTCGTAAATCTTTTTTCACATTCGAGACATTCCCGCCGCCGACGGATAGTCATGCCATTTTTGCTTTCCCGCGAATCTATGACTTTGCTCTCTTCGTGATCGCAGTAAGGACATCTCATTACTTTGGATCCTCTCCCAGCTTCTTAATCTGAAGCATAGAAATTCCTTCTTTCCATAATATAGCATAACCTATAAGACAAGTCACCACGAGCTGAACGGCGTGCACCACGATCGTGATACTCACCGCAAGGTTAGATTCGACATTCAGGAACGAGGTCATCCCCAGCTTGCTGAAATAGTGGAATCCTCCGACCATGCCCGGAGTGGGAATCGAGGCCCCGACACCGGTCAGGAAGACATAGGGAAAGGTAGAAAAAAACTGAACATCGATATCATAGGCAAGTAAGAACACCCAGTAAAAGAGGGTTATCCCCAACCAAACGACGACGGAAAGAAGGATGTAAACGAATAAATTCCCCACCGAATGAAAAAACTTGAGGCCCTGGATAAACTCTTCCAGGACATTCAAAACCTTCTCAGAGATCTTTTTGGAAAAGGGTTTTAATAGAAATGCGAATACCGCAAGCGCTTTCTCTTTGAAGAAATAAACAGCCAAAATCAAAAGCAAGAGAAAGGTGGCAATGGAGATCCCGAAAATTCCCCAAAACGAGAGGAGAGAGTAGGCGTCATCCTCAGCATGATAGAGGTGGGGAAAGATCGGCCGTGATACCAGATATATCCCTAAGAGCATAGAACAGGTGATGATATCGAAGATCCTCTCGACAACTACCGTTCCGACCATAAAACCCTTTCTGATACCCTCTTTCTGAGCAAGATAGAGTGGCCTCACAAGCTCGCCGAGTCTGCCCGGAAAGATGAAATTGACCGTAAAACCTACAGTATTTGCAGCCACCCGGCTGAAGAGACTCACCCCTTTCTTTTCGTATTTGATCAGATATTGCCATCGGATGGATCGTGTCAACAGATGAAGTGGAGCGAGAAGGAGGGCGAGAAGAAAATAGTTCAGCTTGACATTCGTTAAATTGGACAGGACATCCTTCCAATCGACACTTTTGAAGAAAAAAAATAGAAAAACAGCTGTCAATAAGAATATTATGCCTATACGAACCCATGTCTTTTTCATTTGTTGCGAAATATTATCATCATCCCTAATACCTGTCAAACACCATCCTGAATTACGAGTTGACTTTTTATGTTGAAATAAAGAGAATGAAAAGCTCATAAAATCAATTCACCCGAACATCCGAATGGACGAATCCAGTATCCTTCAATTGTTGCAGAGCGTAGGTGTCTTTGGCGGGACTTATGTTGTCTGTCTTGTCAGTGGTTTTATTCCCGTCGTCAATGCAGAGCTTTTTCTGCTTTGGATCTCTTTAACGATTGCTAAGACGGAGTATATCCCGATACTTCTTTTGGCAACAGCTGGGCAGATGACTGCCAAAGTCCTTATGTTTCTGTCAGGGAAGGGTGTGATCCATCTTTCCAAAAGACGCTACGAAAAAAAGATCGGTTCAATCCAAGAAAAAATGAAGAAATGGGAGAACAAGATCGATTTGTTCATTTTCTTGAGCTCTTCCACTGGAATTCCTCCTTTTTACGTCGTATCTGTACTTTCGGGAATGATGAAAGTCAATATTATCCGTTTTCTGATCGCGGGAACATTGGGGAGGCTCTTGCGATTCGGATTGGTCATGTATTTCCC
>JASFEP010000489.1:0-3038 GCA_050124775.1 Candidatus Aminicenantota bacterium | reverse complement strand
TATTCGAGGAGGAAAAGCCATCAAATATTATGCCTTGACAAAAAAAGGCTACACCGCCCTGGCTGAAGTCAAAGCGATGCAAAAAAGGCTCTGGGAAAATATCGTTCTGTCGGCCAGGAATGAATGATTCATCACAACAAAAAAATGAATCGAAACACACAAATGAAATGAATGAAAAAATGAAAAAGATCCCCCCGCTGCTCAAATATGCGCTCCGAATCCTGTCGGACAGTTCCGATCGGGACCATCTGCAGGGAGATTATGAAGAGATTTATAACACTATTTGTACAGACCAAACCCGATCGGCCGCTGTATTTTGGGTGCTCCGGCAGATCGCGAACGCATCCGTGATCGAAATTGAACGGACATTCACCTGGAGGTTCGTTATGCTTAAAAACTACATCAAAATCGCGTTCAGAAATATCAGAAGGCAAAAGCTGTACTCGACGATCAACATCCTGGGCTTGGCCGTTGGCCTCGCCGCGAGTGTCCTCATCTTCCTGTGGGTCCAGGACGAAAGAAGTTACGACCGTTTCCATCACAATGCCAACCGCATCTTTAGGGTCACTATCACCGACGACCAGACAGGGCCCGATCAGGGATATGCTGTCACCCCCATCGCCATGGCGCCCGCGATAAAACAGGATATACCGGAAATTCTCTATGCCGCCCGCACCAGCGTGAGATTTATGAAGCTTTCTCATGACGAGGATGTGTTTAAGGAAAAGGGCCTGTTCGTCAGTCCCGATTTCCTCAGGATGTTCTCCTACGCTCTGCTCGAGGGACATCCGGATACGGCCCTCTCCTCTCCCGATCGAATAGTCATCTCCGAGAAGCTGGCGCGAAAGTTCTTCGGGACCCGGGAGGCCCTGGGCCGAATCCTGAGGACCGAAGATGGGGCCGATCTCACTGTCTCCGGAGTTTTTCAGGATATCCCCAAGCAGTCCCATCTCTACTTCGATTTTCTTATGGATTTCGAAAGGCATGCAAAAAACGGGTTGGACTTGAACACCTGGCAAAACGTCTCCTTCTATTCCTACGTCATGCTGGAAACGGGGGCTGATCCCCGTATCGTCGCGCAAAAGATCACCGATATCTCAGAAAAACATCTGGCCGATCTCAAACCGGCTTACACGCTCCAGCCGTTGCTCAATATTCATCTGGATCCCCCTCTAAAATTCGACAATGTGGCCCACGGGAGCAGGCAAAGCGTAACCCTTTTCTCGATCGTCGCTTTATCGATTTTACTCATCGCCTGTTTCAATTTCATCAACCTCTCGACCGCCCGCTCCAGCCGCCGCGCACTGGAAGTAGGACTGCGAAAAGTCATCGGGGCCAGACGATCTGTACTCGTCCGGCAGTTCTGGGGCGAAGCTCTCTTGATGACGTCCATCGCATCATGCCTGGCTCTTTTAGGGGTCGTCCTTATCCTCCCTTCCTTTAACGCAATAACGGGAAAAGATTTTGTCCTCCGCATGATCATAGAGCAGAAATTCCTCCTTCCCTTTCTAGGCATCACAATTTTCACAGGCCTTGCCTCCGGTTCGTACCCCGCATTTCTCCTCTCCTCATTTCATCCGGCAAGGATTTTCAGAGGCCAATCGAGGATGAGTGCCAAAGGATCCCAGCTCAGAAAAATCCTGGTCGTTTTTCAGTTCGCCCTGACCGTCGCCATCCTCACAGCGGTTCTCGTGACGGCAAAGCAGCTGGATTTCCTTCGAAACAAAGATCTGGGGTACGAAAAAACGAACCTGATGGCCGTCCAAATGAACCGAAACATGGTGAGGCAAAGAGAGGTGTTGAAGCAGAAACTCCTCGCTCATCCCGATATCCTCAGCGCATCGGCCACAGCCAATCTCCCCCTGACCATCCAAAGCGGGTCTGTCGTCGAGGAATGGGAAGGAAAATCGACCGACATAAAGATCCACTTCAAGCTCCTCTGGGTGGACACCGACTACTTGAAAACATTCGGCATTGAAATGGCCGAGGGGCGCTTTTTTTCCAGGGAACACGCAGCGGACCAGGAAGGTTTCGTCCTGAATCAGGCAGCCGTAAAAGCGATGGGGCTGGACAATCCTGTCGGAAAAAGGGTGGTCATCAACACGACCGAAGGACATGTCATCGGAGTGGTTAAAGATTTTCATTTCCGGTCTCTCCACTACGTCATCGAGCCGGTTGCACTCATTCATGCCCCCTCGGAGTTTTACACCATGGTGATCAAGCTGAATCCGGCCATGAGGGATTCACAGGCAGCAATCATGCATGTCGAATCCCTGTGGAAGGAATTCGCTCCGGAGGACGTTTTTCTCTACACGTTTCTGGAAGATGCTTTACACAGCTTGTACCAAAAGGAAGAAATGCTGGGGCGACTCATCGAATATTTCTCAGCTCTCGCCTTTTTTGTGACATGCCTGGGATTGGTGGGGATCGCTTCCTTCACCACGGAACAGAGGACCAAAGAGATCGGCATCCGAAAAGTGTTGGGGGCTTCGATTGGAGGCCTTGTCGTGTTGCTCTTGAGAGACTTCGTGAAATGGGTTGTGATTGCCAATATCTTGGCTTTGCCCGCGGCTTATTTCATTTTATCCGGATGGCTCCAAAACTATGCCTATCATGTCACGCTCTCACCCGGTCTATTCGTCATCCCCTTCGTCATCACTTTTTTGATAACGCTTTTGACCGTCAGCCAGCAAACTCTCAGAGCTAGCCTCTCCAATCCCACAGACAGCCTTCGCTACGAATGACCCTGGGCGCAACTTGACACGCAGATCCGAATGGTATCTAATTTATGTGTCACATTTCAGGGAGGGATTAAATGAAAAAACTGAGCTTTATTTTGCCTCTGGCTTTGATTTTGTGCCTTATGGTTGGCTGCCAAGATAAGGAGGCCACAGCAGAACTCGAAGCCATGAAGGCCCAGGCAACACTCGAGAAGGAGAATGTGCAATTCGTCCGTCAATTTATGGCAAAGATGGACGAAAACGCCAGTTTAACCGAGGAACTTCTTGGCCTTATCGCTGACGATTTCGAATTTCACA
>JASFEP010000488.1:0-3041 GCA_050124775.1 Candidatus Aminicenantota bacterium | reverse complement strand
GTCGGAAATTATTCGGACTATTTGGCGAAAAGAACGGGAGAGCCTGACGAATCCAAGGAAACTGGGAGAGAAAAAAAATCACACCCTATCGGTCGGAAAACCAAGGACCAGAAACGCATGGAAGCCGAAGCTCGGCAGGCGATCAGCAGGGAAAGAAATAGGCTTCAGATAGAGATCGAAGGGATCGAAAATACGATAGACACTCTGGAGAGGCGCAAAAAAGAAGTAGAGCATGAACTGGCCCAACCCGAGACTTATAAAAATGCGCAAAAAATCACCGATCTGCAGAAGGAATATGCCCGACTGAAGAAGGATCTCGAAAATTTCTATACAAAATGGGAGGAATCGAAGCTGGCACTAGAGGAATTGCTGGCAAGGCTAAACGCATGAATCACGCAGCTTCATCTCCTAATAACACATTCTTCAGCCGCCGAAGAGTCCCAAAAACAGGATTGAATTTTTTCGACCGGATCCTTTCAAAATAAGGGCAATCAAAACAGGGAATGTCCTCACGAGGTTTGACTTTTCCCATCAACATATTTTTGGCATAAATGTATTTTTCGCTTTTCAGACAGTTTTCCAGACTTTTTTCGAAGACATTGCCGAAATCTTTTTTCCGATTAACACAACATCCAAGAAGCTTGCCATCCCAGTTGATCTGTGGTGAATTCCAGAGCTGATAGCAATGAGACATGTACAATCTTTTGTGCTTTCGCTCATAGTCATCCTGTGTGGCGTATCCTGTTTCCCGCCTCACGAGATCCTTGTCCCTGACCGGTGAATAGGATTTGTTCCAGTTTAGCTTGACAACAAATCCCATATTCAGGTCTTTGGCCATTTTTTTCGCTATGGGCAGTTCATGTTCGTTGTGGCCGAAGACCACAAACTGCCACACGAGATAGGGAAAGTGTCTGCCATACTTTTGCTTGAAATAATTGATACGCTTGATGTTGTACAAGACGGTATCGAAATCCCCTCCGCATCGGTATATCCTGTAGGTGTCATTGGATGCTCCATCGATCGAAATATAGATGGCTTTGAACCTGAATCTGACCAATGCTTCTAAGATATTCTCGCTCACACTGTTAAAGTTCACCCCATTGAGTGCAGTGAGGTTTATGTGTTTCGAGTGGGCATAAGTGATGATATCCATCAATTCCGGATTCAAGAAGATCTCACCATAATTGGAGAGTTCGATATTCCGAATACGAGGATTCTCATGGACAAAGCGCCGAAAATCTGAATATCGAAGATACCCCTTTCCCAAAATTCCTGTTTTGCCTTGTGCCAGGGGACAGACTTGACATCTGAGTTGACAGAGTGTCGAAGCCTCAAGACGAACGGTGCTTCCGATAATGTTATACTTGAAAACCGAGATGAGGCTGTCTTTGAAGACTCGGAAGATATTTCCCCATCCGAACTCACGAATCAATACCCACATGCGCTTGAACTGTTTCATAGTCTCGTTTTCGTGTTCATTTATGCGTTTTTGAACGTGCTGTAACATACCATACTCTTGAGTTTTTTTCCCGGATATATTCATTATGCCTCGTCCTCTCTTCTCTTGACAACGCCCCGGAGTGGCAATAGAATCAGGGCTTATTCTTTCTCATGAAAACTTTGAATTTTGTGCAGTTGTTAAAGTCCAGGCTGGCGGGGCACCTCCTCATGATGGCCTCCGGTAATATCCTATGTGCCGGGTTGGGTTTTCTTGCGATTCTAATCATTTCTAGAGCGGTCTCAGTCAGCGATTTCGGTCTTTTCAACATCTCTATCTCCGTGATCATTATGGTCCAGCCTCTTATCAACTTCGGCATGTTGGGTACGATGATCAAATTCGTTTCTTCGCATCTTTCGAACAGTCGGGGAGAAGAAGCCATTCATGTGGTCAAGGCTGTGTTTGTCATAAAAGTTACGCTCAGTCTCGCCATGGCCATTTTGGTTTTTCTTCTGGCTGACCCTTTAGCGAGACACGTATTCCACCTGCCCTCTCTTACGCCCCTCCTCAAAATGGCGGCATGGGGGATCCTCTTCCTGTCGATGTTCAATTATGTGAAGGCGACACTGTGGGCTTACAAAAAGTTCTTCGCCTACATAGTCATTCAATTTCTTATAGATACGACCAAAGTCTTGGCCATAGGTGTCCTGTTTCTGATTTCAGCACTCACCGTATTTTCGTCGGTATCTGTGTTTTCTTTGCTTCCCCTTCTGGGGATTTTCCTCGGTTTTATGTACTTCCGGGATGTCTTTTCCACCAAAGGCGCTCACACGAATAAACTGTACCTCCAGCTCTTTTCATTCGGAAAATGGCTGTTTTTGAGCCACCTGGGCCGACGGTTTTTTCTGTACATCGGCATGGTTCTACTCGCCCGGATGCTGAACAGTGAAGCGGCAGGGATCTACGGCCTCGCACTCAACCTCACCTACATTTTTCCCATTCTTGTCTCCACACTGACTTCTGTACTTTTACCTGAAGTCAGTCGATTCAAAGAAAAAAAACAGTTCACGGTCTATTACTGGCAATCGTTGAAGATTTCCGCTGCATTCGGCATATTGCTCGCTCCTGTTCTGTTTTTCGCAAAAGATATCATCCTTTTCTTCTTCGGCGAGCGGTATCTCGAATCCATTCCTGTTTTTGTTTGGTTGGCACTGGGTTTCCTATTTTTTGCAGTGTCTCACATTCTGCGCCCCATCCTTATCGCCTTGGATAAACCACACATTATGACATATGCCGATTGGTTGAGTGTCGTGGCAATGTTTGTGGGGTGTTATATATTCATTCCCCATTTGGGTGTGCTGGCTCCTGCAATCACGGCTTTTTTTGTGAACATGTTCGGGATGGTTTTTCTGAGTATATACACGATCCGCCACATCCATAGATCGGATGTGTTTATCGCTCTTGGAAGAGATTCAATCGTGACGGATTTCGGCGCTACCTAACTGTTCGCTGCTTCAGAATTTCTCGCATCATCATATCCTCGGACATAACCAAAGACCTCACCCAGGGACCAAGAAAGGAGTGCCAGAAAAAGCAGCGGTGA
>JASFEP010000487.1:0-3073 GCA_050124775.1 Candidatus Aminicenantota bacterium | reverse complement strand
ACCCCCATGAGGAGAGCGATGATTTCATCGAGTCGTGGTACGAGAGCCCAGACATGATGAAATTTGCGATCGAGGTTCCGCTTGCGACCGACATCGACCAAACATTCGCCTATTCCTCGCACTCCTCTCATATTCTTTCTGGCATACTCACAAAAGCCACGGGCATGAGCACGTATGAATTCGCAAAACGCTATTTGTTCGATCCTTTGGGTGTCAGCGTAAAAAGATGGGACCAGGATTCTCTGGGATACTACTTCGGGTTTGGATGGTTATGGTTTTCACCCCGGGATATGGCCAGATTTGGCTATCTTTATCTGAACAAGGGAATGGTCAATGGGTTGCAGATCGTTCCTGCGGAGTGGGTCGAAGATTCGATACAAACTTACTCAGAGGATGCATCCTGGTTCAAAAAGCATTTTGAAAATTTTGGGTACGGATACCAGTGGTGGACTGCAAGGGCGGGAGGTTACGACGTGTGTTTTGCATTGGGACATGGGGGTCAAATCATCGTTAACGTCCCGGAGCTGGACATGGTCGTCGTGACGACTGCAAATTGGGAGGTCAGCGGGCAGGTCTCCGGAATTCAGATAAATGCTGCGCTCAATTTAATCGCCAATTTTATTCTCTCTCCCATAAGAGGTCATCTTGGACACGCCCCCTATTATCCCTTAGAAGTCAGTGTACGAAAAGTGGAAAATCGCGGTCTGTTCACTCAAGAAACCATCAATGATATCAATTGGCTTCCCAATCCTCGCAACGCGGGTGAAAATATCACAAAGTACAGAATATACTGGCTGATCGATGAGTACCGGTCCTTGTTAGCAGAGGTAGATGCAAACACATTCGAATACTGGCACAGAAAAGTCCATGAGGACACATCCTATATTTACGCAATCTCGGCAGTCACCAGCGACGACAGAGAGAGCGCTCCCCTGTTTGTTTCGGTGAATTGACGTCACTGTGGACTAAAAAATCAATGAATGAATTATTCTGTGCCCCTGCCGCAGTCGATCAATATGAGCTCTCTCACTGCCACTCGGCTCAACCCATCCAGAATCCCTTACGGTGGGAAAGTCCGAGGACCTTCAAGCAATTGGAACAATAATAGAGATAGCGTCGGCCCAAGAAAGATCGAATTTCACGCGTATAGAGCTTTTTGATCTCCGTTGAACAAAAAGGACAGAAGGGATTTTTTTCAAAGTTATCTTCGATGGCGATCATTTTTTCTCTCCCTTTTTCAGATCGTTGCTACTATCTGATTTCTATTGATTTTCATTCTATTTTTAATACAAATGTATCCAAGATAATATTCATCAGAACCTAAAAAAAATGTAAGGGAAAGATCACTTAAGAGGGACGACAGCGAGGTAAGCGCGCTCCTTGCTGACGACGCGCGAGATGTGGCCCATTCCCGATGTGTCTTCCACAAGCAAAACATCCCCTGGTAAAAATTTTCGTTTCTCACCGTCGGACACTTCGACCTCCATCGTACCGGCGAGCATAAACACAAACTGCCGCTGCGGAACGGGATGCCAGTTGCCGAACCAACCTGATGGGCTCGAGATGAAATTCACCGATTCTGCAACCAATGCCGCGGACACGGAAATAGGAGGCGCCGGGGGTGCATAATCCACGAGCTGAAAAGTCGCTGCCTGCTTTCCGAAATGGGATTGACCGGTAGAATCCGCATAGATTCGGGTATAGTTTAGTGGCTCTGCCGTTTCGATCTTCTGCGTTGTCTCTTGATGTCGACCGATCATGAGCACGGTTACGGGAATACAAATAACGATCAGAACTGAGTTGATTATTCGGACCTGATTCATTGTCCCCTCCACTCGAGCATTTATACCATAGGGGGTAAAACCGTGTCCATTCCTTATTCATAACGCAAGGAATTGATAGGATTGGTGGTCGCCGTTTTAAAGGACTGGAAGCTGACCGTAAACAGCGCAATGAAGAAAACTAAAAATGCAGACAGAACGAACATCCAGAGGCCGATATTCACCCGGTAGGCAAAACTCTGAAGCCACCTGTTCATCACAATGTAAGCGACCGGCCAAGCGATGATATTGGCGAGAAGGACCCACTTCACGAACTCTTTGGAGAGAAGAATGACAATACCGGAGACTGATGCTCCGAGGACTTTTCGGATGCCGATCTCTTTGGTCCTCTTTTCCGCCGTAAATGAGGCCAATCCAAGAATACCCATGCAACTGATAAAGATGGCTAGGATCGAACAATAGGTGAACAACTGTCCCTGTCTCCGCTCGAAATTGTAGTATCTATCGAATTCATCATCGACAAACGCATATTCGAAGGGATATTCAGGGGCAAACTCTCTCCACTTAGCTTTGAGAAACACAAGCAGTCGAGATACGTCCTCCAGGTTTACCCTTGCAGAGATATGGCTATACACATAAGGCCTTAACGTTAATACCATTGGCGCGATCTTAAACAGAATCGATTCATAATGGAAATCTTCGACGATTCCGATGATTTTCGCCTCGACACCAGCGTCTTCTTCGGAGAAACGCTTACCGACGGGATGGTCCCATCCCAATTTTTTGACCGCCGTCTCATTCAGTATGAAAGCGTTCTCGATATCTGTTGAAAATTTGCGGGAAAAGTTTCGTCCGTTCGATACTGTCAATCCATACGTCTCGATAAAATCGTGATCGACAAACAGAGTCTCCATATGAATCGATTCCCCTTCAGGATAGCCTTCGGGAATGAAGGACCGCCCGCTGCCCGTGCCGCTCGCAGGGGTTCCAAAGGAGGCACAGGCACTCAATATCGAAGGATGTCTCAAGATCTCGCTTTTGAATATTTCCGTTTTCTCTCTGAGGGAAGGGCTGGTGAGAGCAATGGAAATGATCTGCTCGGCATCGAACCCGAGATCCTTTTTCTTCATGTGCTGTATCTGCGCGTAAACCACCGCTGTGGCAAAGATGAGGACGATCGCAATGGAAAACTGGAGAACGCTGGTGACGGCCCGAAAAGAGAAGCCGGTTGACTTTCTAGGGGAGGCCTTTTTCAGCACTCGGGCAGGTTTAAAGGCTGAGAGGATGAGGGC
>JASFEP010000486.1:0-3075 GCA_050124775.1 Candidatus Aminicenantota bacterium | reverse complement strand
TTCGTTCTCACATATCAAGGAGGTGAAGTTTCTTGTGCGTCCCAACGCTTGGCGGATCGTCTTCCCCACAGATGGGATCTGTGATTCAAGAGCGGAAGGCTTCGAATTCAGCCTTGCCCTGCCTCCCAATTTTGACAATATGGTTACAGTCAGAGCTGAAGACGCGAAGGGTAATATCGGCGTTCAAAGAGCCAATTTCTGATACGTACACTTTTTGTCGGGATCCTATCGCCACCTTTCAGCTTTTTGCTCGCTCCAGGTATTTATCCTCGCGCGTGTCGATCCGAACAATGTCCCCCTCCTTTATGAACTGAGGGACGTTGATCGTGATACCTGTCTCCAGCGTGGCGGGCTTGTTGCTGGCCGACTGAGTGGCTCCCTTGAGGTAGGGTTCGGTCTTGACAACTTCTAGCTCGAGCGTCATCGGTGGATTGACACCCACCGGCTTTTTATCCAGCATCTCGATGGAAAAGATAACATTAGGAATGAGATAATTGACAGCATCTCCGATGACCTCTGACGAAAGTTTGAGCTGTTCATAGTTCTCCAAGTTCATGAACACGTATTCCTCGCCTTCGGAGTAGAGGTATTCCATATCGACGGACTCCACATATGCCTGTTCGACCTTGTCCTTGGATCGAAATCGGTAATCATGCAGAGATTGGTCGCTGAGCTTTCGCAATTTGGTCTGCATCAAGGCCTGTCCTTTCCCAGGAGTAACATGTGTGGTTTCGAGAACCTTGTAGACCTCTTCTTCGACTTTAATGATCATTCCTTTTCTGATCTGAGTTGCGCTTATCATCATTTCTCCATTCCAAGACCTTTGGTTGAACCCATCCGGTCTTCTCACTCACATGTCGTCTATCCAAAATCGATGATATTCGATGGCTCTAGACAGGAACGTCTGATTATACTTGAAGCCTGACCCCTTCGTCTATACGGATAATGGCGACTTTTGTATCGAGTTCTTTTAGGGCTTCCGCCACTCGATCGGCTTCGTGAGGAGTGTAGGCAAAAATACATCCTCCCTCGCCAGATCCGTTGATCTTGGCTCCCAATGCACCCTTCTTTAAGGCTGTTTCGATCATCTTCTCCAGTTTCGGCGCAGAGACATGCAAATAGTCTCTGAGTACTTCATGTTGGGATGTCAAGAGTCGCCCGAAGCGTTTGTGATCGAAGCTTTCGGATCGAAAGAGCGATTCCCCTTCGGCTGTGATGTCACGCGTTAGAAGTGTTCCCTTCAACAATCTTCGTTCATTCTTAGGCAATCCTTCGATCTTATCCTTCTCTTTGTCACCGATCGCATTCCGCAAACTGAAGTTTTTTATCTCAGAGCGGATCTCCGATATGCCCCGAAGGACATGGCTTTTGATAAATCCCAGAGTGCCGGTTGTGTTCTTTCGAATGAGAGAATCCGCAAGGACAAATTTTTTGAGAGGATTCTTGAACTTCGTCACTTTCAACCGGTCCTCGAAGTGGATGTCCACTATTCCTCCCAATGCAGATGCATAGTGGTCCATTTTTCCTCCGGGTTCCTTAAATTCCGCAACCTCAGCCTGAAAAGCTAATTCGGCAATGGCCTCGGGAGATCGGGCCTTGGGATTTTCCGTAGCTTCCAGCAGGAACCGCGTCCAGGCAACGACCAGAGCGGATGAGCTCGAAGTCCCGGAATTTATGGGGATGTCTCCTCGGACGGTGCAATCCCAACCCGAAGAAAGATGGACATTGTTTCTGCGCAGCACATTGACGACACTTCTCAAGTAATCCCTTTCTTTTCTGTATGGTAGATCTTGAGTGAGGGAAAAACTTTCCCTTTCCTGGATGTCTGGCAGCTCTATCGTAAAATTGGGGTCGTTCCGCTTTTGACCCGAAATATTAATACGCAAATCGATGGCTGCGGCGATCACAGGAAGCCCGAAGTAGTCCTGGTGTTCCCCGAACAGACATATCCTGCCCGGCGCAGATACTTTTAACTTATCCATTGAGCTCACTCCTTTTTTACATAAACTTCGACCCAATTGCAAATCTCCATACAGGGCGTGAGCGTTTCCAAAGCGATGAAGCCTTATATTCTGAGTGTGCCAACTGGTGATTTCGAATGTATGCTCAGTATCTCCGTGGAGGAAACTTCGCTGAGCTGTTGGGACTTTGCGCGCACCTCCATTCTGAGATGTGTTATTCATTATCAACCCTTCTCGTGGTTTTAACCAACACACAATTGAGGACAATCAATATTGCTGCGTTTTTCTCTGCCATCTCGATTGTAGAATCGAAGGGCCCTTTGGGAAACGGCCCTTCAAACGAATGGAACGCGTTCCCGTACAGCAAATGAGTTGATTAAAAGGATTATTTCATCTATATATGGTTTAATGTAAAAAAAATGGCAGAGATATGTTTTTTGGGCACAGGCGGCTCTGTAGCCACCGCGGATAAAGACAATACATCCTTCCTGATAAAACACAACGCCGAAATCGTATTGGTCGACTGTCCTGGCAGTATCGTACAAAAAACGAAGAAGCTGAATGTCGATCCTGCTTCCATCCGAACCGTGATCGTGACTCACACCCATCCAGACCATGTGTATGGCCTGCCCTCTTTGATTCACAGTTTGATGCTCACAGAATGTCAGATCGATCTTTTTGGCTCGGAAATAAGCGTCGATTTTTGCCGTAGATTCCTCGAGCTTTTCCATCTTCTGGATACCAGGGTAAAATGCCGTGTCCGTTTTTTTTCATTGGGTACGGGCCAGGACTTTCTTGTGGCGGACTCGTTAGAGTGTTCGACGCAAAAAGTCCCACACAATGAATCGTCGCTGGCCTTTGGATTCCGTTTCATCCCATCCGGGCTCTTTCTGTTCTATTCGGGTGATACCCCCATCCATCCCCCTCTCTTCGAAAGTATAGCAGGAGCAGATTATCTCATCCATGACTGCAGCGCTCCCAGCCGATTCTTCGAGCAGTCTCCTGCGCTAAAAACCATGCACACGAATTCATTGGACCTTGGAAAATATGCCAAAGAAGCTAGTATCAAATGTCTTATCCCATGTCATTTTTTTGGGGAGATTGCATACTCTCT
>JASFEP010000485.1:0-3092 GCA_050124775.1 Candidatus Aminicenantota bacterium | reverse complement strand
ATCGCAGGCCTGGTTGTGTGACATACGACGTTTGGAAAGAGGCGACCGATCTTCTGAGAGATTATTTTAGTAAGACAACACTCCAAAACCTTGTCGATCGGACTCAAAAAAAGAAGCAGACCAAGAAAAAATAAGTCTCCGTCCTTTTTTTACTCCGATATTTTTCGAGGGTGAAAATCCTGCATTCATCCCCTGGGCTCAGACAATCAGGGAAAACAGCTTAGTCGGTGGCCGCCTTAGCGGCGCGCAGTGTGTTGTGCAATAGACCGGCTATGGTCATGGGCCCAACACCCCCAGGAGAAGGGGTGATGGCTCCCGCCACTTCTTTGACGGCGTCGAAATCCACATCTCCCACCCAGCGATAGCCTTTTTCTGATCCGGGGTCGTCGATCCGGTTGCTGCCGACATCGATGACATAGGCTCCGGGTTTGACCCAATCAGCCTTGACCATTCTGGGTCGACCCACTGCGGCTACCAGGATATCCGCACGCCGGCAGACTCCCGGAAGGTCTTTCGTGCGGCTGTGGCAAACAGTGACAGTAGCGTTCCGGTGGATGAGAAGCATGGCGGCCGGCATGCCCACGATGTTGCTCCGTCCTAATACGACCGCTTCCGCTCCATCGAATTCTGCCCCTGCTTCTTCGAGCAAGCGGATGACTCCCGCCGGCGTACAGGGAATAAAGAGAGGCTTTCGGCCTTTCATGGCCAGACGGCCGATGTTTACGGGATGGAATCCATCGACATCTTTATGCAAGGGGATTGCGTTGAGCACTGCCTCTTCGTCGATGTGGTCAGGGAGGGGAAGCTGCACGAGTATCCCATGCACTTTAGGATCTGCACCAAGGTCCCGCACCAATTGTTCGACCTCGTCTTGACCGGCCTCAGCAGGCAGAGTATGTCCGAAGGAGGCGATACCGACTTTCTTGGATCGGTTCTGTTTCATGCGCACATACTGACGGGAGGCGGGATTATCTCCGACCAAAACTGTGGCGAGACCGGGTGGAAAACCATGGACTTTTATCATTTCCTCGACTTCGGCCTTGACCTTTTCCCGGATCTTGGATGCGACGGCTTCTCCATCGATAATTTTTGCTGTCAACGTTTTTCCTCCTAATGTTATTCGTGTGAATCAAGCAAATTATAAGTCCAAAGAGAGAATAAATTATCACACTCCACCCGCCACGTCCAGCTAAATCTAAATGGGGACGGGCCATGCTATCTTCTTCATTCTAATGGATTAAAGTCTGATTTTAGGGCGAAATATTGTCTTAGAGGGAGCTTTTTGGGGTGAAAATAACGGATTTAAGAAATTGTGGAGGGAATACCCTGGTTGTCTCCGTAGAGGTGTCTGATGAGAGACAGAACCGATTTTGAGATTTTGTGTAAAAACTCGACACCGAGTTCGTAATTGCCGCTATCGGATGCCAATTTGGACCATCTCACGATTCCATCCACTTTTACTATTTGTCCTGATTTCGATAAGTTTATCTGGATACGCATAACCGTATCGACAGGATAGGATTTGGGGGAAATAATCCTTGCACCCCCTAGGGAGATATCATGTGTGTGTGCCTTTACAACCGTGCTGCTGTCGGTTTCATGACCTTCAAGAGCAAACTGGATCACAACCTTGTTTTTTTCTTCGAATCGTTTGTCCTTGCGCTTGTTCTCCACAACAACCTCCGGATGGACATCTGTCGGAGATATTAATTTGATAGATTTTGCACTGGGAGTAAATCGCCTTTACAGGTGATTGTGAGGGTGATTTTCTCACATCATAGGGGTGAATCATGGTCTACCTAGTCATATAGTTGACCTCTTGTTCAATCTATAGTCAAACACTAACAGGGGGGATATAATAGAAATCTACTTTGGAGGGAAAATGGAATACAGAAGTTTGGGCCGAACAGGAGTTAAAGTGTCGTGTTTATGCTTTGGCACAGATAATTTTGCTGATCCCACTCCCGAAGAAGAATGCGTGCACATGCTCGACCGAGCTCTCGATGCAGGCATAAATCTTCTGGATACGGGGGATGTATACGCCGAAGGCGAGGGTGAGCGTATCATCGGTCGTGCACTCAAGGCTAACAAAAAACGCCATCAGGTACTGCTCGCCACAAAAGTTGATTTTGGGAAGAGCCGCCCGGGTAGGAGCCTCGACGAATTTATTCCTGGGACTGGCCTCAATGAACATGGAAACAGCCGCTTGAACATCATAAGGGCCTGTGAAGGTTCCCTCAAACGGTTTCAAACGGACTATATCGATCTTTACCAGATACATCGGCACTGGCCGAGTATCGCCATCGACGAAACGCTCCGAGCCTTGGACGACCTCGTGCGCCAGGGAAAGATCAGGTATATCGGATGTTCCACCCATCCTGCTTGGGCTGTGATGGAAGCTCTGATGGTCAGCGAATTAAAAGGTTATATGCGCTATACCTCCGAACAATCGCCCTACAATCTCTTGGACAGGCGGATCGAGAACGAACTCGTCCCCATGTGTCAAAACCATGGAATCGGGATCATCGCATGGGCGCCCCTAGCTATGGGAGTGTTGGCAGGTCGGTATAAAAATGCAAAAAAATTTCCCCAAGATTCCCGAGCGGCATACCGTGGAGGATTTTATGCCGAGCGAGTGACAGAAAGTGGAATCTCTGTGGCGGCTGAATTTGATAAGATCGCAAATAAACTCGGCATCTCTCCCGCCCAGCTCGCGATTCTCTGGTGTAAAGACCAACCCGGAATAACTGCCCCTCTTATCGGCCCGCGCACCATGGAGCACCTGGAAGAATTCCTGCCCGTTTTAGAAATGGATCTTGATGATGAAACACGAAAGGCTTGCGATCAACTAGTCCCTCCTGGAAGTGCGGTCGCCAATTTTTTCAACACCTCAGGCTGGATGAAAATGCAGATCCTCTGATAATCTTATCGCTTTGATGAAAGATCAGGCTTTATGGCCTTGTCAAAGTCAGTACCAAAACTTGGCTAACACGTCAGATGGATTATTCCAGAATCGTACTCGTTAATATCGAGGTTTCTTTGTATTAACTCTCCTGTCTCATGTCTTTCGCAGCAATCAGTCGATCTCAGTC
>JASFEP010000484.1:0-3099 GCA_050124775.1 Candidatus Aminicenantota bacterium | reverse complement strand
CGGTTCACCCCCCAATCATTAGTCCATGCTTGTTCTCTTTAAAATTTAATTATTCTTTATTCTTATGTCAACGAGTGGTCCAAGGAGGGGAATTAGGGATGGTACTATTTTTTTGTCTGATGTCGAGACCATTTCCCAAACAGTCCGTTCGGGAAACTGACTCTACAATATTGGAAACGTATTCCATTCTTATTTTTTGGGCAGGAAGTTTTTCATCACCCAAACTTCCTTCTTTACCTCGAATGTGTTGAAAGCTATTTTCGTCCCGTCAGGGTGAATTCTCAGGTTCTCCATGCCCTCTGCCACAAGCGGAAATTTTACAGCCTTGCCACCCGCAGCCGGAATCCTCCACAGCTCGATATTCCCAGTTTTGCCTTCCCCTTCATGAACTTTCGAAAAAAATAAATATTTCCCTTTCGGAGACCAGGCTACGCTTGTGCTCCATCCTTCATCGAATTTAAAAACCTCTTTCACTTGACCACCACTGGAAGACATAACCTTCAACGCGTTATTCGCGGATTCCAAAAAAGCCAACCACTTTCCATCCGGAGAAATATCCATGCGAATGATCTGCTGTGGACTCCGGCAAATCTCTTCTCTTTGTCCTGTTTTTACATCTAATTTCATGATTCGAAAGACTTTTTTGTCCCAAGATGTATCCTCCTCATAATAGACATATTTTCCGTCAGGAGAACACTTCGGGCTGTGGAAACCGCTACCCTCTGTCACCATCGGAATCGCCTTGCCTGTTGGGATTTCTACTCGATAAATGCCCCCACGGCCCTCCTTATCGCTTCCAACTACCAAAACGGATTTTCCATCTGGAAACCAATTCACTCTGATGAATGTTTCAAGCTCGGGGAAAATGTCCTGTTGCTTCCCTGATTCAGTGGCAAAAAGGCAAAGGGCACTCGAATTTTGCCCACGTCTCGAACTGAAGGCGAGATATTTTCCGTCTGGGGACCAATCGGCATAACAGTTTGTTCCCTGGAAGCGCTGGGCAACCTTCTTGGGTCGACTCAGTAGTTCGGTCTTTTCCATGTCAAGCGATGCAATATGGACCTCTTCAAGCCATGAATGCACCTCATAGTAAAAACATCCATCTTGAGTAAAGCCCAGAGGAGTAATGCCGGTGGGACCTCCGATTTGTCCAAAATCGCGTTTCACAAGAATAGGTTCTCCAGTAATTATCCCGCCTTTGACAGGAACTAACCAGGCATCCCAACTTCCAGCACGATCACTCACAATAAGAACCGAATCGCTCCCGGGTGTCCAGCCTAACAAACGATCATTAGCAGGGTGTTTTACAAGAGTTGTTACACCATCTCCATCGGATTTCATAAGAAAGATGTCATATTGACTGGAATCCTCTTTCTTCCGGTATTCATAAGCAAGCCATCGGCCATCGGGCGAGAGATCCAGTGCTTCCGGCCCGATATCATTGAATTCCTGTATAATATTTATGGAGCCGTCAGTTGCGTCAATAGATACAATTTTATTTTTTGTCCCTTTGTTCAGAGTCCCCCAACTATATCCTTCAGTCAGAGTTCCAACGATATAATTACTATCCGGCGTCCAATCATACGGCCAGATAAATTTTGCCTCATCCTTAGGAGCAATTTTTCCAGTATGGAGTATTTTTTGTTCTGAGCCATCGATTTTGGCAATTTTTAAATTATAGGCGGAATAGTCGCGACACCAGCCATAAGTGATATATTTTGAATCAGGCGAGATGATTGATCGCCCGACAAAATTCCCTTTTTCCCAAGAGGCTTCATTTGTAAGGCGCTTCTTCTTTTTGGTAGCAATATCTATGATAACGACATCCCCCGAGTTATCCCGGCCAGAAAACAGACGCCCATCCCAGGACGGAATTCCGTTGGAACCGAAGGTAAAAACTTTTTGAATTCTGAATTCGTTATCATTTGTTTCCACAAAAGTTTGTACCTTCTGGAGAATAAGCAGCTTTTCGCGGGCCACCTTGACCTCTTCAACCTGTTGCGGATAATTATCGACAACCTTCCGGAAAGCTTCTTGGGCCAATTCGGATTTTTCCTTTCCCAACTTTTCGTAACAGATGCCGATACGGAGCTGGGCTTTGGCAGCTAGGGATTCGTCTTTGGATTCCTCGATGACCTTCTGGTAGAGGGCGATCGCTTCTTCCAGATTACCTTCTCCCCGCTCTTTGGCCAAGGCCTTCTGGAAAAGATCATAACCGTTCTGGAGGGCGAGGGTTGTAACACTTGAGCCAACTAAAATAAGGATTGTAGTCAAAATGGCTGCTTTTCTCATTTCTGCCCTCCTTTACTCCCTTTTTCTTCTGCTGGCAGAAAATTCTCCATCACCCAGAGCTTGGCCTCTTTCCATTCGGGACCATAAGAGGCAAAAGCGAAGTGTTTCCCATCGGGGTGGATATCGAAATCTGATATATACGTCGTGCTAATTCCCAGGAATTCAGGATCTCCTCCATCGATAGAGACTCGATAAAGTCCCCACCCCGAAACTCCAGATTTTGACTCATCGATCCTTTTGCTGAAAATAACGGATTGGCTATCAGGAGTCCAATCGAGCCAAGTGGGATGCCCTCCTTTCAGAGTGAATCGGCATAGTTCTCGAGGCTCTCCTCCCTCTGATGGTACAATCAGGATAGCCCTTTCTTTCTCACGGCTGACCGTAGCTAACCATTTTCCATCCGGAGACAATGAAGCCACGATAAGACGCATATCATTTTGGAAAAGCTCTTTTTCGATCCCTGTTTCCAATTCTCGGACAAAAAACTTGCCTGACTTGTCTTGTCCTACGCCATGAATGTAGTAATATTTCTTCCCGTCAGGTGAAATTCCCACAAATATATTGTTGGTGGGTTTGTCTTCAGGTTCTTCTGGCCAATATTTGGAAACCTGGCCGGTTTTCAATTCGACACGGTAGATTCCCCAGCAACGGGGATGGTCCTCCGCCGTGAAATAAATAAAACGGCCATCTGGAGACCACCGCGGACATCGAGCCTGCATCTTCAGCGCGAATTTTCGTTCTGCGCCATTTTCCAAGGTACGGACGCACAGCGATGTTGCTTTGTTATCAGCCATGATCCCGCCTCCC
>JASFEP010000483.1:0-3115 GCA_050124775.1 Candidatus Aminicenantota bacterium | reverse complement strand
CAACCTCCCTATCTTGGAGGCCACACAAAAAGGAGTGGGTGAGGTCGCTCTCGCCGTATTCACGGGAACCCTCACGACTATAGCGCCTTTTTTTCCCCTGATCTTCACACCGGGCATCGCCGGGAAATTCATGTCTTTTCTCCCCATCACAATTATCATAACTCTTGCCGCTTCGATCCTTGTGGCCTACATCATGAATCCGGTTTTTGCTGTCTCCTTCATGAAACGTCCCCCCTCTGAGAAAGAAAACGCCAGGAGGCGTAAAATCACTCCGAAATCTTTAATCGTTACGCTGGGAGTGTTGGCAGCCATCGTGATACTCTCCCTCGCGGGGATCCGAATATTGGCCAATCTTTTGATCTTCGGCTTAGGAATCTACTACCTGTTTAAATTCGCACTCCATTTTCTGATCGAACAGTTTCAATGCTGCGTGCTTCCTGTTTTGTTGAGTTCCTATAAAAAAACGCTGACATTTTTGCTCAAGGGAAGACGCCCCTATTTTATCCTGACCGGTGCGATTGTGTTGTTATTCCTGTCCTTCATACTCCTGGGAATCGCTCCTCCCCGGGTGGTGTTTTTTCCATCGGGAGAACCCAACACTCTCATGGTCTACATCACTATGCCCGAAGGGACTCATATCGACGTCACCAACGAAGTCTGCAGGCAGGTGGAAGAGAAAGTGTTTGAAGTCATAGGCCGCGAAAATACAGATGTCGAATCTATCGTCTCTAATGTGGCGGTCAATGCCGGCGCCAGTATTTTCGAGCGAACCACTCAGGATAAGCTGGCCAAGGTGACCATCTCATTTGTGGAGTACAAATTCCGCACAGGGAAACCCACCACAGAATACCTCAATGATCTTAGGAAAAAGGTCAAGGGTATCCCCGGTGCACAAATCCGGATCGACCGGGAGGGCATGGGTCCTCCCTCGGGAATGCCCATAAACATCGAGATCAAAGGGGACGACATAGACCAGCTGGTGGAAATATCCCAAAGATTGGAAGATTTTATCACATCTCTCAACATTCAAGGCATCGAAGAACTCAAGTCCAGTATGGAGGTCAACAAACCCGAGCTCATCCTGCATATCGACCGGGAAAAAGCTAACCAACTCGGCATCGACACTGCAACCATCGGTATGGCGCTCAGATCAGCCATTTACGGATACGAGATTTCAAAGTTCAGGGAAGGAGATGAGGAATATCCCATTCAGTTGCGACTTGACAGACGTTTTCGCAGCGATATCGGCGTTCTTCTCAGTCAGGAGATAAGCGTTCCCTCCAGAAACGGGAATGGTCCGCCCAGTATGATTCCTCTTTCAGCAATCGCCGAGGTGGACTACATCACAAGTTACGGAGGGATCGCCCGCATCGACAATCAACGGACCATCACCCTGTCATCCAATGTACTTTGGGGTTATAACGCGAATCAGATCATCCGACAGATCGACAGAAATCTGCCCGATTTCCCGATCCCGAATGGCTACTCGATCGAATTCACCGGAGAACAGGATGTCCAGGCAGAGGTGGGTAGCTTCCTTCAAGTCGCACTACTCATCGCTTTGGGTATCATCTTCCTCATCCTTGTCGCTCAATTCAACTCTACGGCCAAGCCTTTGATCATCATATCCCAGTTCTTCTTCAGTTTTACAGGCGTCTTATTGGGTTTTGTGATCTTTAAGATTGACATCTCAGTCATGATGACCGGAATGGGCATTATCGCTGTGGCAGGAGTGGTTGTGAAGAATGGCATCATCATCATCGATTATATCGATAACAGAATCGCGCTCGGCATGGACAAAGAAAAAGCTATTATCGAAGCCGGAGCAACGCGTCTCACTCCGGTGATGCTCACAGCCATGTCCACTATCTTGGGACTCACCCCTTTGGCTATCGGGATGAATTTTAATTTCAGTACACTGCTCACACGCCTCGACCCCCAAATCTACTGGGGAGGAGATAGTGCTGCTTTCTGGAACCCCCTGGCATGGACCATCATATTTGGGCTGGCATTTGCCACGATTCTGACACTGGTCGTAGTCCCTGCCATGTATACGATCATCTATGTCCGCAGACAACAGAAATAGCTTTGATTCAATGCAAAATACAGGAGACGAATCTGTTTGTCTGTGGCCCCCACCACCAACAAGCTGGTTGGAAAATGGCATTGCATCATTTCGAAATTTCGCCTTGTGCTCCAAAATGCGATAGTGCAGATGCAAGTCAGAGGGTGAGAATAATAGTGAAATGACCTTTCTAACACTATTCTTAACCATTTTGATCTGCATATCCGTTTCTTTTCTGTTCACGAGCGTAGTAAAAAAGTTAAAGCTTTCTGTTGTCATCGGCCTAATTCTATGCGGGATTTTTCTAGGGACTCCAGGAATAAAAACCGTCGTTATAGGCGCTAACGAAGATTTCGTGATTCTTCTGGGAAAAATCGCTTTTTTCATCTTGATGTTCCTCGCAGGCTTGGAAATTTCCTGGTGCCTGCTCTATCAGGAACGCAAGGAGTCTATGGCTGTAGCTTTTTTTGCCGCTATCGTTCCCCTGCTATTGGGATTTTTTGTGTTCCTGCAACTGGGATTTCCACTCGCAGCATGTTTGACTATCGGCATCAGCATGAGTATCACAGCCGAAGCGACAAAAGCCCGAGTGCTACTGGAGTTGGACAAGCTCAACACCCAGGTCGGCTCCCTCATGATGGGGGCCGGAATCATCGATGATATGATGGGATTGACCTTTTTTGCTATTATCGGTTACATCTTTACAGGCAAGACAGCTACTCAAGAATTTATCCAGACACTCGGCGCAATCGGCGCTTTTTTCCTGGGCATACTCGTCCACAGAATTATGGGGAGGGAAAAACTTGCCGTTCGCAAGATCGAAAAATTTCTCCTTGCCTTCCTTATTCCTTTTTTCTTCATCAGTATGGGGATTCATTTCAGTTTTCAATCTCTGTTTTTAAATCCGTGGCTGCTGCTTCTCGTGATCTGTCTCGCGATTTCCGGGAAAATCGCAGGGAGTTTGATCGCCAAACCTTTAACTCAGCTGAGCTGGAAACAACTCTACCTGGTGGGCTGGGGCATGAACAGCAGAGGAGCCGTAGAGTTAGC
>JASFEP010000482.1:0-3119 GCA_050124775.1 Candidatus Aminicenantota bacterium | reverse complement strand
ATGACCGATTGACCACATATATCGGATAATTGGTTTCTTGCTGATAGGAAAAACAAGAGTCTCTTCCCACTCCCAGGTATTGCTATACCCTCCGGCCGGCATACCTATCGTGTGTCCAATAGAGTTATCGAAAACTATAGCAGAAAATTGGTCCAAGTGGGAACCTCCATATGGTGAAAGAAGGCAGACCAACGGCCCACGAAAATGCACCTTAGCCGGTTTTAAGATTCCATCTGAATATTCTGGCAGATGGGCACACTTGAAGGGAACATTATTGGAGTAACTCTGTCCGGCCTTCAATCCTTTCATAACGTCGTCCTCTAACCAGTCTATCAGCCACTGGCCTTGGTCCATCACTTCTGCAACTCCACTATCGAGCATCTTTCTCTGTTCGAATTCTTCCTGTTTTTTCTTGATGAATTTAGGGATAACATCACTGAGTCTGAGATTACCGAACGTTGTTTTGAAAGGTTTGGGAGACAGACGCTGGATAGCATAAGCTCCTTTGGATCCTCCGCCACTGCGTGTTGCATCAAAAATGATGGCATGATCGAGCAGTTTGTGTTCGACAGCATAATCCATCAATCGGTCCACATCGGATATCAAGTTTGACCTGAATCCGTGCCAGTCCAAAAGTATCACTTTTTTGTCATCGTCTCGGCGATAAAAATCAAAGGTCTGGGCAGCGAAAACCAAGCGAAAACCCGGATATCGGCGTTCTCCGAATCCTTCCCAATCGAGCTTGTCGGGCGAAAGATAGGGAAGAGTTATTGAATAGCGCTCTCTGGCCTTCCTTTCCAACAGATAGGTCACTCTCTCTTGATAAAAACGAGGAGGGAATTGGAAACTCTTCTGTGGAATCCAGGAAGCGAATTTCCACCAAAAACCGTTGTTCGTCGAATACCTGTGAAAGGGCTCGATCTCTTTACGATATGCGTCAATGGATTGGCCGTTGATGGCCAGCAGCTTATCGCCGATCTCTGGAAGATTCTCTCCCACGAGGTCACCGATGTTTTTTGAATAGTCACTGACAAAGACAAAGTATTGGCCAGGTGTTCCAAAATCTGCAGAAAAGCGTATAGGGGCATGAGGAATCGCTGAGCCTGGTTCCGGGTAATTGTGCAAATCAACCCCAGTGGTGCTGGGTAAAGTCAATCCTCCTTCGACAAGACTGACTTTAAGGTGTCGATCCTTACGAGAATTGCTGATTTTAACTAAAGCATAGTAAAGTTTCTCATCCGTATCGGCTGCAATCAATTCTTCCCGAAAGCGAAGCATTTCCTTTTTCACATCCAATCCCAGTTTTTGGTTCTTGATCGGGGAGAAGGATTCTCGCTCCATGGTTTTAGCCAAAAGATAATCGAAAAGAGCTGCCCGGTCCTCGGGGGTACTTGTGTCAGCCGTCAGGTTGATCGAAAAGAATAGGACGATAACAAAAATGAACAAAAAACGATAAGAGAGAGAAGATAAATTGTCAGACATTTATACCTCCTTTGGTAAGGCTTGCTTGAATCGCAAAAGACCTTCCCGTAAATCATCCCAAGACCGGACACAGGTCATCCTGAGGTATCCCTCTCCAGTCGCTCCAAAGGCTGAGCCTGGAACCAAAGCGATATGATGCTCCCTCAACAATCTTTCGGCAAGCTGCTCCGAAGTCTCTCCTGTTCCTGTGATATCGATCCAGGCATAAAATCCTCCTTCTGGAGGATTGCATGATATATTTGGAATGCTGTTGAGCTCCGAAACAGCAAACTGGCATCGCCTTTCCCAGTCTTTCCAGAGTTCTTTTATTTCGGATTGAGGTTCTTCTGATAAAGCCTTGGCAGCTCCTGTTTGGGTAAAGGAGCCTGCACAGGTCATAAGGTGCTGCTGGAGTGTCACCATACCAGAGATTATAGATTCCGGCGCATAGATGAAACCAATCCTCCAGCCTCCCATGGAAAAGGTCTTGGTCATACCCATCATAGTGATGGATCGCTCTTTCATATGAGGTCGCGTGGCAATACAAATATGGCGGCGGTCACCCCATGTCACTCGTTCGTAAATTTCATCGGATATGACGATCAAATCGTGCTTGTTTGCGACCTCAGAGATCAGGTCAAGATCAGCTTCGGTATGGACAGTCCCTGTGGGATTATGGGGAGAACAAAAGAGAATGGCTTTCGTGCGATCGGTTATGGCTGCTTCAAGTTCGTCTCTCTGCCAACGAAAATGATTCTCACGGCGAAGGGGAACGGGGACGGGAATTCCACCGCAGAAACGTATGGTTGGCTGATAACTGACGAAGCAAGGATCCTCGACGATGACTTCGTCCCCAGGATCGACAACGGCCATCAAAGCGAGGGTAAGGCCTTGTTTGCATCCTAGAGTGGCTATGATCGATTTTTCAGGATCGGCCGCGATTCCGTTCTCCCGTGCCAGTTTGCGTGCACAGGCTTCTCGATATTCTGGTTTGCCCTGAGCCATTGTCTGATGGGTGTCTCCAGATAATAAAGCCTGAGCTGCTTCCTGATTGACATAGGATGGACTGTGCTCAGCCGCCCTTCCTGCAGAGAAATCGATGATATCAATACCTTGCCTTCTCATCCCAGCAGCAATATCAGCTATTAAGACAGTGGCTGAGGGAGGATTTTCAAGAACTCTTTTGGATAATGTATTCACTTAGATATGCTCCTATTAGTAGCTCTAATCGATGACATAGAATTAAGTTTTGTTTCTTATTCTGTGCTCAAGTACTCTTTTAACTCATTGGCATATGGGGCAATTTTCAACAACGAAACTCTATGTTCGACGATCATTTTTTTCAGTCGTTCCTTGTCTTTTCCTTTTAAGGCCGTAAGCAGGGCTTTATGCTGCTTCAATGATTTTTCAAGGGCCTCGGGCCTCTTGAAGGCAGAAATTCTGGCATAAGTGTATCTTTGCATTCTGTCTCGAACTGAATGCAAAATTTCAAGTAACAATTCGTTGTTGACAGCTTTCCAAATTTCGTCATGAAATTTTTCATTGAACTCGAAATACTTCTCTATTGACTTCAAACTGCAATACTTCTCCATCTTTCCAATAAAACCTTCGAGTTTATCTATGTTCTGGGGAGTCAGATTATCAACAGCCTGACTCAC
>JASFEP010000481.1:0-3131 GCA_050124775.1 Candidatus Aminicenantota bacterium | reverse complement strand
TCGCCATTTGTCTCTCACCCAATTGGACACCTCCATACCGATAAAACTTACGGTTCTAGGATATTTTTTTTTAATCGAACCACCAATTCTTTTTGTAACTTACGCTTCGCCCTGTGAATGCGTGCTTCGACAGTACGGACAGAAACGCCTAAAATTTCCGATATTTCTCTGGACGTCAGACTCTCATATTTGTGAAGAATAAAAGCCATCCTTTGCTTCTCAGGGAGAGAATCGATAGCATCCCGCACCAACGATTTCGCTTCTTCTTCTTCAAATATTCTATCAGGCTCTTCGCCTCGGGATGAAAAGGGGATGTTTTTCCCAGCATCTTCCTTCCAAGCAGATCCTAAGTTCTTGATCCATCGAAACCTCCTGTTTCTGCGGATGATATTGAGCGATCGATTGACCGCGATCCGATAGACCCAGGTCGAAACTTTGCTTTCCCCTCGAAAAAACTCTGCCGATTGATAGATCTGCCAAAAAACATCCTGAGTGGCGTCCTCTGCTTGAAGAAAATCGTCGAGCAGCTTGTAGCAAGTGCTGTAAATGAGCGTCTTGTAGCGCTCGACGAACTTCTCAAAAGCCGACAGATCCCCCTCGGAAATCCTCCGTATTAATTCGTCATCTTCGAACTTATCACTACCCACTTAAGGATTCCTCTGACGTCCCATCCCTGTTTTGCTTATAACACGAAGAATAAAACCGGTCAAATCGACCTCACACACAATTCACAAGGTTGCCATGGAAATAATACGAAGGCTGGGACTGCAATTCCAAAGATGGTAAAATAGTCCGACCCAAAGATGACACTCAATGATGTTTACAACCTCCTACAGGAAGGATATTTGGGAATCCGACTTGTCGGAATCCTTGCCGGCACCTTAAAAAAAAGCATCATCCCAGAGCATGCCAGAGATATCATCCTCAAGCGGCTTGCGCATCGTGAAGATGATTTTGTTGAGCTCGCAAAAAAATGCATCTTCAGCCGGCCCAAAAGCCCTTACGCGAGACTTTTCAAGCATGCCGGTTGTGAATGTGAAGATTTTGAACAACTCGTCCATAAAGAAGGTTTGGAGAGTGCACTTCACACCTTATGCCGTGAGGGCGTATATTTCACCAGCAAAGAATTTCGGGGAGATTGTGAGACGATCCGGGGAAATACCCGATTCACATTAAATCCCTATCATATTCGGAATCCATTCGCCAAACAACACATTCCCATCAGGAGCAGCGGAAGTCGGAGTCACGGCAGACAGATCATAAGAGGCATGGATTTCATCTACGACACGACACTATCTTTAGCTTTGTACCTTGAAGGAAGACAGAGCAAAGATCGTTCTGAACTGGCGACCTGGTCAGTCCCGGGCGGCGTCGTTCTTTCGAGCTTCATTAAATTTATTCTGGCCGGATCACCCCCTTCGCGCTGGTTCTCTCAACTGGACACCAAAGCCCGAGAGCTAAGCAAACGCTATCGGTTGAGCACACACGTACTGAAGTGGGGCGGGCTGTTTGCTGGGATTTCCTTGCCATCTCCAGAATACGTCTCCCTCGATGATCCATCCCCCATTATTCGATGGATGAGAGACTGCCTCCGGAGAGGCCGGACGCCTCATCTATTCACTTATACGAGCGCTGCTGTCCGATTAGCCCAATGTGCTCACGAGACTGGAATCGATCTCCAAGGGGTTCAGATCACGATGTCGGGAGAGCCCACCACACACGCCCGCCTGGAATCCATCAAACAAAGCCATGCAGACGCTCTCCCAGCCATGGGTTGTGTGGAGGTCGGCCATATCGGATACGGATGTCTCGCTCCCGAAGCGCCCGATGATATGCACCTTCTGAAGGATCTCCACGCCGTGATACAACCAGGGGACTCCATCGAAAATCTCTGTCTGAGACCAGAGGCGCTTCTATTCACGACACTTCGTCTCTCCTCCCCCCTTATCTTGATTAACGTCTCTTTAGGCGACCAGGCAACTCTCAAGAAAAGGTCATGCGGGTGCTTTCAGGGTGAGTTGGGAATGGATACACATATCCAACACGTCCGCAGCTTTGAGAAGCTCACAAGCGGAGGAATGGCCTTTCTCGATACAGAGATCGTCCATGTGATCGAAGATGATCTGCCAAAAATGTTTGGAGGGGGACCGACCGATTACCAGCTGTTGGAAGATGAACGTGATGATGGAAAACCTCAATTACGATTGATCATTCATCCCAGGGTGGGATCACTGGATGCGGAAAGAGTCAAAAAGGCATTTCTGGAAATGATCGCATCGGGCTCTGGTGCAGAGAAACTGACCTCTCTCTTGTGGCGGGATACTGATATGGTCAAAGTCGAAAGGGACGCCCCAAAAACAACATCCACAGGGAAGATACAGCACATGCACATCGAACAAAATAAAAAAGAATAATCCATAAAATTATGGATTGTTCACGAGTCGAGGTCGCCGCAAAGGCGAGGCCGTGGCCCCTGAAGATGTAGTAGACTACCTCGAAGGGGCTACAACGAAGGCTTTGGGGTGAGATCGGCGAGTAGGTTGGGTCGGCGCCCGAAGGGTAAAAGGAGCTGCCAATAAGATATAAAATGGTTTTATATTTAGGCTTGGCAGCAAGTTTTATGAATAATCCAGATCAGAGTGGGGGGATGATCTCACCGAATAAAATCCCCCCAAACAATTCAAAATTCATCGCCCATTCAAAAATTGCAAATACAGCCGCCCAGGTTAAAATAGCCACCAGCAAAGCTTTGATAAGACTGACTTTTGCCTGGATTTTCAAAAAGGCGAACGCATACAGGGGAATACTGATGTGGAATCCGACCGAAAGGATCGACAGAAAAAAGCCAACGATCCAACATAAAACGATCAGAAATCTTGGTGTGCCAGTCTTTTTCTCTTCCTTTGGTGATAACTCTTGAAGCCTCAGATCTTTGGCCCAATCGACATCGATCTTTTCCAGGATAGAAAAAGGGTGGAAAGTGTTGACGAGAAGGGCCAAAACCAAGACCAGAGTTGAGCATCCCACCAACAGAGGTACCAGCTTAGCCCTTGGGTCATAGCTGAAAGACGTCACAACAAAAAACAGCACAATACATAGGATAAGAACCTCGGATGCCAGCTTCCCTCGAT
>JASFEP010000480.1:0-3132 GCA_050124775.1 Candidatus Aminicenantota bacterium | reverse complement strand
GATCCGGCGTGCTGTAGGCGCTAAACAGAAGGATATCCTGAGCCAGTTTGTAGCCGAGGCAGTTTTTATTAGCCTGGTGGGTGGTATCATAGGGATCGGTGCCGGATATGGTATTTCGAAAGCAGTGAGTCTATATGCCAATTGGAGAACCCTCATATCCATCCTTTCGATTCTCATCTCTTTCAGCATTGCTGTTTCCGTCGGGCTGATTTTCGGGATCTATCCTGCCTATGTGGCATCGAAGTTAAACCCGATCGAGGCTCTTCGCTATGAATGATCGGCCTCTGTGGTCAATCATCTGTCCCATGACTCGCTTTTCGAGAATGATTGTGGTATCTTAAAATCTTTGAGGGGGCAAAATGGACGCGACGATAAAGAAATACCTAGCGGGATTTGAATTCGGAGAATTGTTGCATTTCCAGAATATGGGGATTCTGCCTCTCCTGACTTCGCTGGATGATTCTCCCGAGTATCTGACCTTGAAGGAAGCCCTGGAAAAGCAAGTGCTTGTTATTACAGAAGTCAGCCATGAGGGATCCGTGCCCGAGCTCAAGGTGATCAACAGTGCAGACATCCCTGTCCTCCTCCTGGATGGTGAAGAGGTCGTGGGAGCGAAGCAGAATCGAGTGCTCAACACGACGATCCTCGTGAAGGAGAAATCCGAGCTTGTCATTCCAGTAAGCTGTACAGAGCAGGGAAGATGGTCTTACAGGGAGAGAGAATTTTCCGATTCGGACACTTTGATGTCCACCAAACTGCGCAGGATAAAAGCTCAGACTGTCTCCGACACGCTGGCTGACTCGAAGGAGTTTCGTTCCGACCAGGGTACGGTGTGGACGGCCATCCATGAGATGTCGGAAGAGGCGGGAGCCCGGTCCGAAACAGGGGCGATGAAAGCCGCTTATGAGACGAAAATGGATGACCTCAACGATTATCTCAAGGCTTTCGCTTTAGTCCCGGATCAAAAGGGCCTTATCGCATTTATCGACGGCGAAGTGGTGGGTTTCGATTTCGTTTCTCGTGAATCGGCCTATACCATTCTTCATCCAAAGCTGCTGAAGAGTTATGCCATGGATGCTATTCTGCAAAAGACGAAGCTCACTGAAACACCCGATGTAACCAAAGCCAAACAGTTTATCGAAAGAGCACAGAAATGCAAAGAGAAAAAATACGAATCCGTGGGCAAGGGATGGGATTATCGTTTCGAGGGAAAATCCCTTGTCGGTTCAGCCTTGAAGTTCGGGAACAAGGTGATTCATATGGCCTTTTTTGTGATCACCGAGAGCGATAAGGCCGGCGAGATGGCAAGCTCCAGGCGCAGAACAAGATTCAGACGGTAATTGAAAGATCTCCGGCATTTTTTTAAACACAGGTTCAATAAAATTTCTCCGGATCGGTGATGCGCGTCATCCGGTAAATCGTAGACCTCATAAGCCCTTCTCTTTTGCTCACTATGGGCGTATAGAATTCCCAACTCATTTCGCCGTCTCTAGTAACTTCGAAGACACGTCCCCTATTGCTTTCGGTGATAAGAGTGTTTCCGTTGGGAAGTCTCTGGCATGCTCCTCGAGTAGAGGAGAAGAATTTCTCGGGTGGATGAGCCTTGAATTCCCATTCGAGCCCCTTCGATAGGGGATTGACTTCGATGACTCGAGAAAAATCTCTGGATGGACCATTGTCGAAGAGGAGTATATTGCCGTTTTCCAGAAGAGTGGGGTGGTGTTGTCTGTCGAGCTCTTCTGATCCCCACTGCCAGATTATCCTTTGGTCGTGTCGGTCCAAGATAACGACAGTGTTCAATTCTCGAACAGAGATCAGAATATCTCCCTTTTTACATACTCCCTCGATATCCCGAGCGAGAATTTCCACCTTGTTGGTGTGGAAAATGTCGAGTTTCATGTCTGTATTAAAGAAAAATCCTTCGGCGAACCAGGAACGAATCATTCCCGGGTATCGAAGAGGAATGTGTAAAAGGACATGCCAATAAGTTTTTTCCGGTATCAAAGGCTTCAGGATGCCGTATAGGGGAATTTCCTCGAGGATATTCCCGTCTTTTGTCAGGCAAACGATCGAGTTATCGAGGATGGGGATGGGAACAACCGAGGGCATTACGATCCTGTCTTTGTCAATCAAAGTCCAAATATATCCCTCATCGTCCATTGCGATATCGTGGTGGCATCGTATTTTCTTTGTCCACAGTATGTTCGAGTCTCGATCGAGCCTGAGGATGTTTTGATTTCCCTCAAGGGCCAGCAGGCCGCCGTTTGGGCATAGCTTGATCGCTGACCAATCGTCTGAATTATCGCGCTTGTCAGACCATGAATGAACGACCTTCCCCTCCATATTTATAAGAGATGCCTCTCCTTGGTCTTTTTTCGCGTAGAGGTTTAGACCAGGAAAACATATCTCTGGTCTGTACAGACTGACTCCTGATTTTTTTGAATCGTTCCTGGCCGGCACCCAATCGGCATATGGGAGGGCGCCGAGATTCTCGATCGAGACTTGTTTTATCCTGATATGCGTTTGAATCCTGAGGATTTTGATCGAATAAACGACCGCAAAGCCAGAAAACAGACACACAAACGTGGTGATTTGGAATTTCAGTTTTTTTTGGGGATCGGATTTTTCGGGATCGCGATGGAAAAGTCCCCAGATCAAATCTGTCAAAATCAGGAAAACCAAACCGCAGAACAATAAAGCGCTGAAAGTGAGGGCGCTGACATAGAGAAAAACAAGATCGAGAAGTCCGAAGGCGTATGTGACTATCATAGAAATGAGGAATACAAAAAGAAGTGTCTTCATCCTGATCTGGAAGAGTCTGTGAAGGATCATTTGGATTTGAAGACTATTCTCTTCACCCGGGATAAAATGTCAAGGTGGAATGCTCGTTGGGAATCGGGTCGGAGTATGGATGAGATGGGGTTTGTAAATAAGGGTTGAAATTCATTCCATAAACACATATCGTATAGAATATATCATCGACTGGGGTCTCTCATGGAAGATACAAGAAGTGGACGGCTGGTAGTCGTTTCTCATTGTATTTTAAATGTTCACTCGCTGGAAGATGATCTGGCGATCTATCCAGGTCTGGAAAAAGAGGTGGTCGAGCTATTGGTAGCAAAAGGTGTCGGG
>JASFEP010000479.1:0-3136 GCA_050124775.1 Candidatus Aminicenantota bacterium | reverse complement strand
TGTCCCGTATTTGTCGCACGGAAGAATCAGAGACGGAGAAGTACATCTTACCCAAACACTTCATTTCCATGAATTAACAGGGGTAATTGGTGAGAAAAGGATTGGTAGCGGGGGCTGGATTTGAACCAGCGACCTCCGGGTTATGAGCCCGACGAGCTACCAGACTGCTCTACCCCGCAGTACCAAGGGGTATTATAGCAAAGTTGAATGGTTTGTCAAAAGATTTTGAATTAAGATTCGAGTTCAGACTATTTTGAAGTGTAAAATTGGCTACAGTCACCTTTTTCTGATTGTAAAAGGAGGCAGTCCCCATTTTCAATGACCCTACAATTTAGGATCAATTCGGGGAATTGACCCGCCATTTTTCGGTCCACTAGGGAATCGGACTCTGCATATTTATTTTATATAAAAATATCTTGACATTATCTTCAGGAAAAAAATAAAATGGGACACTAAAAAAATGGCTCAATTCTTGTTTTTTTTACTGGCAATTGTGTGTGTCGGCGCTGTCGTCGCTATGATCATATCAAGGAATCAGGCTTATAGCGCCCTATTCCTAATTCTGGCGTTTGTATGCCTGGCAGCATTGTTCGGGCTGTTAGATGCGCCATTCATCGCTGTCATTCAAATTATCGTCTATGCAGGTGCGATCATGGTGCTGTTTATATTCGTCATCATGATGATCGACCTTCGCGAAGGAATCTCCCCTGAAAGAAAGCGCTGGATCGCAGGCCTTTCGTTCGTGATTGCTGGTGTTCTCATAGTGGAGCTTTTATTCGCTATTAAGGGCTTCCTCTCCCCGGCCCAAGCAGCCTTAGAGGGCAGCCCGGGTAGCCCCACAGATCTCGGTCGCCTCCTCTTTACAAAGTATCTCTACCCATTCGAGATCACTTCTGTGCTCATCATCGCTGCACTCGTTGGCGCCATGATCTTAGTCAAGAAAAAGGACGAGGACAAAGAACAGGAATAACGATGGTTCCCACTAGCTACTTCATCATCCTGAGCGCAATCCTTTTTGTATTGGGAGCTTTTGGTTTCTTCGTCAAACGCGACTTGATCACTCAGTTCCTCTGTATTGAAGTCATGCTGAGTGCAGGCAACCTCGCATTCATCGCCTTTGCCAAAGCTGCATCGGCACTCGACGGCCAGATTTTTGTGATCTTTATCATAACCGTCGCAGCTGCTGAAGCTGCCGTCGGCCTGGCCATTATTTTACTCGTTTACAGGCAAAAAAAATCCATCAAATCCGAAGATATGAACCTAATGAAAGGCTAAAATGACTGATATTTTTTGGATCATTCCATTGATTCCCGGATTGAGCGCACTCATTTTGGCCGTTTTCGGGACCAAACTCCCCAAGAAATGGATCTCTGTGCAGGCCTGTACAGCTGTTTTCGCTTCACTTGTCGTATCTGCCGTTTCTTTCATCGGCCTCAGACAGACGCCTCATGAAGCCTATCCGCTCATCAAGAACCTCTTCCCTTGGATTCAATCTGGGAACTTTAAGGCCGACCTCTCCTTCCAATTGGATCCTTTATCGGCTGTCATGGCTCTCGTCGTTACCGGCGTCGGGTTTTTGATCCATGTGTATTCTGTCGGTTACATGGCTGACGATAAGAGTTATGCCCGATTCTTCCAGAACTTGAACCTCTTTACATTTGCCATGCTTATCCTGGTCATGGGATCAAACATGGTGCTTATGTTCGTGGGTTGGGAGGGTGTCGGACTGTGTTCTTATCTATTGATTGGATTCTGGTTCGAAAAACATTCTGCGGCAAGCGCCGGGAAAAAAGCCTTTATCGTCAACCGGATAGGAGATGCTGGATTTATCCTGGGTATCCTTTTTATATTTATTTATATAGGAAGTGCGGAATTCACGGCTATCAACGAGGCGATCGGTGGAGGACAGATCACACAGAGCGTGGCGACTCTCATCGCCCTGCTTCTTTTTGTTGGTGCCACGGGAAAGTCAGCACAGATCCCGTTGTATGTGTGGCTTCCTGATGCCATGGAGGGGCCCACTCCTGTCAGTGCCCTGATCCACGCGGCCACAATGGTAACCGCAGGCGTCTATATGGTCGCCCGGATGAATCTTCTCTTCACCTTATCAGGAACAGCTACCACTATCGTTGCAATTGTCGGTGCGGTAACCGCCTTTTATGCGGCGACCATGGCACTCACTCAAAACGACATCAAGAGGGTGCTGGCATATTCAACGATATCCCAACTGGGATACATGTTTATGGGTTGCGGCGTGGGCGCCTATGCCGCAGGAATCTTCCATCTTTACACGCATGCCTTTTTCAAAAGCCTTTTATTCTTGGCTGCCGGGAGTGTTATGCACGCTCTCTCGGGGGAATTGGATATGCAGAAAATGGGAGGTCTCAGGAAATATCTTCCGCGTACCTTCCCCACTTTTCTCATCGGGGCAATCGCCATATCGGGAGTCCCATTCCTTTCAGGATTTTTCTCCAAGGATGCAATCCTGACCAGTGCTTTTGCGAGCGGCAATTATTTCGTATGGGTACTGGGTATCGCAACAGCCGTGCTCACGGCTTTCTACATGTTCCGGCTCATTTTCCTTACTTTTTATGGCAGAGAACGTCTCGATCCCGCAGTCAAGAAACATCTCCATGAATCTCCGCCGGTGATGACGGTTCCTCTCCAATTTCTCGCTTTCTTTTCGATTATTGCCGGATATATAGGCCTCCCTATCGTATTCGGCAAAAACCTGAATTTCTTCGGTCATTTCCTGGAACCTGTGATTCATGCGCATCACGAAGCGCACCTCAGTCTCAGCACCGAATGGCTTCTCATCCTTATCTCAGTGGCTGTCGCGCTTTTAGGAATTTATCTCGCTTACATCTTTTACATCAAGAAGCCGCAGACTCCCCACAATCTCGTTGCCAGGTTCCCCTGGTTGTATAAGCTTCTCTACAACAAATATTATGTGGATGAAATCTATGACGCAACGATCGTCCAACCCCTCGTTAGAGGATCGGAGATCGTTTATGACAATTTTGATCTGAAGGTCATCGATGGTACGGTCAACGGCTCGGCGAAAACGACCGGGTTCTTCGGTAAATTCTTCAGTTATTTCCAGACTGGTTTGATCAAAGACTATGCTTTGATATTC
>JASFEP010000478.1:0-3154 GCA_050124775.1 Candidatus Aminicenantota bacterium | reverse complement strand
ATACTGCCCGTCGGGGGAATGGGGGCCGACCTCGGATATGAGATAAAAGAGGTCTATCCCTTCCGCTACCTCCTCACCTTTTTTCACTCTAAGGTGGAAGGCGAATGCGCTATCGTTACGGGGAACAAAAACAAGGCCTGCCCATTTCTCTGCATCGAGCGCCCCTATATAAACATCTCTCCATGTATAGTAAACCTCAGACCTCAATCCTTGGTTCACAAAAATGAACAGGAATATATAACAGAAAATATATTTATTTATTCTTCGTACATACTTCATCGAAAATACAGAACGCCTCTTGAGTAATTTAAGGGAAATCGGATACGAAATCAACCGCTTTCATCGCAATTTCGATCCCCTCTTGTTTTTTGCAGGCCTCTTATGTATCCATCCCACAAATTCTGATCACTTTAGCGATCGAGCCTTAGCAAACCATACTTTTTGGCCCAATTCAGAGCTTCCGCATACTCCTTCCTGTTGATTTGCCGTGCGATTTTGGGGTATTCGATCGCCTTATACTCTGGACGATACTGTCTCATGATATTGACGTAAGTGGTTTTGGATAGATTCTCGGAGACAAATTTTACAAATTCTTCTGTTCCAGCGATCCGGTTAGGCAGCACAAGGTGCCGAATGATCAGCCCCCTCCGTGCAATCCCTTTTTGTATAATCAGATCGCCCACCTGCCGGAACATTTCCTTCAACGCGATCTTTACGTAATGGGGATAGTTATAAGCGCCATCCGAATATGTGGCCGCATATTCAGGGTTCATATATTTACAATCTGGCATGTAGATATCTATGATACCATCGAGCAGCTGGAGGACTTCCAGCTTTTCGTAACCTCCTGTGTTGTAAACAAGAGGGATCCGAAGTCCCTTTTGGATGGCTTTCTCGAGAGCGCTGACAATGCTGGGGACATAGTGAGTAGGCGTGACCAAGTTGATATTGTGGCATCCCATTTTTTGGAGAGAGATCATTGAGTCAGCCAGGCGGTTATCAGAGATCTCGATTCCTTCTCCTTCGATGCTGATCGTGTAGTTCTGACAATAGATACAACGGAGCCCACAATTCGAGAAAAATATGGTCCCCGAGCCATGTTTTCCAACGAGTGGAGACTCTTCCCCGAAATGCGGGTATGCGCTGGATACTTCAACTCTGTCTGAGGCTCGACAACGGCCCAATTGCCCCCGGGTCCTGTCGACGCGGCAATCTCTTGGACAGAGATGGCAGCTCTCATAAAAAGACTTCAGTTGTTTGACTCTCTCTCTAAGCTCTCCCGATCTGTAGAGATTCACATAAGAAGGATAATCTGGGGCCCTCTCCGAGTTCGAGGGGTCTTTTTTATGATTTGGAAATGGTGGCAATGCAAAACGATAAAACGAGCATCCCAATGCAAATAGGGCATTATGCAAAAAGAGACGGCGTGTGTATACTTTTGACTCGATCAAAGGCGAAACCACCGATCTCCATTATATAACGTATAGGAATAATTTGTACAATGGGACCACATCTGCAGGTCATAACCTAATAGCTTTTGTGTGTTTTAGAAAGAGCCTCCCGCGAACTCAAGAAAAAGCCACACCGTGAAAATAACTTATGTGACATGCTTTATTTCTTCCGGGAAAGACTTGTATTCTTCTGTGGCAAAGATGGAATCGATCGCATCGAACAGAGAATGAATCTCTTCGTCCCTGGTGTAAAAGTGAGGTCCTATTCGAATGACATCCAGCTTGCTGTTTTTTCCCTTCCTGAAATCCACTTTGAACCTCCGCTTCTCCAGCGCTTGTTTGATTTGAAAAGCGTGAGAGCAATGAATAGATACTGCTCCGCCTCTATACGTGTCGTCTTCGGGAGAAAAGATACGGAAGCCCCTTTTTTTGGAATTTGAGATGATCGTCCGAGTCTGGGATATTGACTTTTGTCGGATATTTTCGACACCCACAACGTCAATGATTTCCAATCCTGCACAAGCAGTATACAACGATGCAATGGGCGGGGTTCCTGACATAAAGCGGTAAGAACCCTGTGTGTAATCCATGTCCCTCGCAAATGAGAAGGGAGATTTGTGAGCCAACCATCCCGTGAGTTGAGGCTGGATGTGGGATGCCAATGCCGGGTTGACGTAGAGGAACGCATTCCCCGGCCCGCCGCAAAGCCATTTGAGGCACCCTCCGATGTAAAAATCGACACCCATCTTTGATATATCCAAAGGAATACAACCCGGTGCGTGATAGCCGTCTATAACAGTCAATGCCCCCATTCTGTGGGCATGATCTATGATCTTCGATATTTCTTGCACATAGGCCGTCTTGAAGTACACATGGGATGTGGCAACAAACAGGGTTCGATCATCGATATGATCGAGGATATTTTCGACATCAATACCAGGCTTGTCATAACTTTGGATAACCTCGACTTCCCAATTCATGAATTCGCTGATCTTTTGTACCGCATAAAGACTCGAAGGAAAATCATGATCGGTCATGATGATCTTCGTCCTGCCCTGATTTTTCTTTAAAAATTGTGTAGAAAGGGCAATCCAATGGGCTTCTGTGGCATTGGTCATCATAGAAACAGAGTCCTTTTCCGCACTGAGAATAGAGGCCACTCGATTACCAACCTTTTTTGCAAGATCCCACCATTCCTGGCTCCAAGCACTGACACCTTGGCGTGACCACAGGTCGAAGTACGACATAACATCTTCCCGGACTTTACGTGGCACGGCACCCATGGAGTTGCTGATCAAGTACACACATTCCGAGAGTATCGGGAATTCTTCTCTCACAATCTCCAGATCTTTGTCAAGATCCCAACTCAATTTATGCATTTTTCGTCCTTGCAGTGATCTTTTTTCGAAGTTATTTTTTTCTAATCAGGCAGTCCATTGGTGATATAGTGTTCGACCGCCTCGACAAATATATCCAATTCTCGAAGAGTTGTATAAACACTCGGTGTCACCCGTATCCCGACTGTATTTTCAGGTACACCGACAGAGATAGAATAGATCTTGTGTTTCTCAAATAGGACCTGGGTCAATCTGGAGACATCTATATGGTCAACGGTAAAGGTTCCGATCCCACATGATTGCTCGGGAGAATAGGATGTGAGGATCCTGACGCCTTTGAGTTTCTCCAGTCTTTTCGCCCAGTAG
>JASFEP010000477.1:0-3155 GCA_050124775.1 Candidatus Aminicenantota bacterium | reverse complement strand
TTCATGGAATCCAGACGCCGTCCTTTATCAAGGACCCTTATGAGCGTTATCTGGACTGGTACGGCAAGTACGTGAAGGGTAGCGCATCGACTGATTAGGTTAAAGCTCGCAGGAAGGAAGAAATCACTCATTGGAGTATTTCCAGGTGGATAGGATATACAATCTCCATCCTGTTATCCTTTAGGTACGCTCATACTGATGGGCAATCAATGGGTATTGATGCTTAAAATGAGGAGAGATTATGAAAATCGAAAAATTTGAGATGATGCGGATGCAGTGTCTGTATGAGAAAGAGGTCGAACTCGACCTCTCAGAGACAACGGTACAGCCACTGAGGGTTTCCGAACTCTTTGATGATGCGGAGGATGTTGAGCGCTTCATCACCAATGAACTCTCGTACCCCAAATCTACGGGATCTCAGTTATTCCGTGAGCGGATCGCGCAGTTCTACACGGACTGCAAGCCGGAAAATATCACTGTCACCAACGGCGGTTCCGAGGCGAACTACCTGACATTATGGACGCTGCTTGAACCGGATGGCCGCCTGGCATGTATGATCCCCAACTATATGCAAGCTTGGGGATTGGGACGTGCGTACGCCGATGGAGTTGATGCCTTCCTGCTCGTGAAACACAATGAGGCCAGTCAGTACCGCTGGACGCTCGACGCAGAAAGTTTGAAGCGCGCCGTAACGCCCAAGACGAATGTCATACTGATCACCAATCCCAACAATCCGACCGGGGCAGTACTCACCCCCCCCGAGATAGATGCCGTTTTGGATATTGCTAGCAAAGCCGGAGCTTGGCTGGTGGTGGATGAAGTTTACCGAGGTGCCGAGGTACAGGGCGGGACGACACCGAGCTTCTGGGGACGGTATGACAAACTTATCATTACATCGGGACTATCGAAGGCCTTTGGCCTGGGTGGACTGCGTATAGGCTGGGTCGTTGCACCATCGAAATTGATCGATGAGCTTGGGGTTCGTCTCGACTATCTAACCCTTACGCCAAGCCTTTTGAGTGACTATTTGGGTACAATTGTCATGGAACCACAGCGACGAGATTCCATCCTTGCTCGTTCACGCCAGATCATCCGAAAAAATCTGCCTCCGATAGAAGAATGGTTCTTGAAGCGTGACGACATTTTCACATATGTCCGTCCGGAAGCCGGAGCCTTCGTTTATTGTGAATACAAACTCCCTATCAGCTCAACAGAACTCGTCAACCGGCTTCGTGTCGAAAAGTCGGTACTTCTCACCGCTGGCAAACAGCATGGACTGGATAAGGGCATCCGCACCGGTTTTGGTTTGGATGTTGAGAAGACGCTTAAAGGATTGGCCCGAGTCGAAGATTTGATGCGCAGCCTGAAGTAATCCAGCCAGCAAATAAAGTCCTTCCTTAGACCTTAACCAAATCTACTTTTTTAGCTATCAATAGAAATGGAAAGCTCGATCCCCCACTTCCAAAAATTTAGGTTATTTTCTGAAGAAAGAATGGTATTTCGGTCAACCTGAATGGTTTGGAGCTCACGGGGACCCATGTCGTTTTTTGAGCCCTTAACCAAAAGCTATTATTCAGGTGCTGTTCTGTAACTGTCTTGCCCTGGCTACGTGTTGACTCGCTTCTGCTGATCTTCCTAGCCTGTTGTAGATATCGGCAAGGACATAGTGTCCGAGGATTGCCACATTCTTTTCTGGATCGAGGCTCAGCCCTTTCTCCGCTAGCTCAGCTGCTATAATCAAATCCTTCCCGCTGTCCATGTTCGCTTTGGCTAAAAAAACATAGGCATCGGCAAATTTATCATTTTTTTCGATGCAGCTCTCAAATTCTTCGATCGATTTATCCAGTTCTTTTAATTTCGTATACAAAAGGCCGAGATTATAATCTGCTTTGTAGTTATAGGGACTGGTTTCTTGCTCCTTTTTGTATTCCTGGATGGCTAATGGTATCTCTCCTCTCTCTTCATGCAGCAGTCCCAGATTGAAATGAGCGTTCTGGATAGGGATACTCCTTTCGAAGCTGAGAGCGGTACGGATCTCTTTCTCTGCCTCTGCATACATCTTCTTTTTTAGATAAAGAGCTCCCAGATTATTGTGAAAAACCGGACTTTCAGGGTCCAGAGCAAGGGCAGATTTCAGATTCGCAATAGCCTCATCCAGCTCGCCTCGCACTTCGTATATATCCCCCAGATGAAAATAAGGCTTCGTATCATTGGGATCGATATCGATGAGACGTTTGAAACCGACGATCGCTTCTTCCAATTTCTTAGCTCTTTTATAAGCCAGTGCCACACCGAATATAGCATCGTAATACTCCGGATCGACGGAAAGAGCTTTGGTGTACTCTTCGATCGCCTCTTCGTACTTTTCCTGCTTGGAAAAAATATTGCCGAGAATATAACGGGCTTCCAGCACTGAAGGATCTCTTTCTAAAACATTTCTGATCGTGTTTTCAGCTCGTTCCATATTTTCTTCCGTAACCCAAAACTGAGCCATTTTGATGTCGTTGTAGAGCTCGATTTTGTCTTTGGGGTCTGCAAGTCGTTCATCGCTGCTTTTCTGGGACGTCCGGAATGAGCCAAGATAGCCCAAGGCCTGCAGCTTTATCAGAGAGTCATTATCGATTTTTTGGGGTTCGATGCTTTCAATGTCCTCTCTAGAATACTGTTCGATCAATCCCTCTAGCTGCCGTTTCATTTCATTGCCGAGCGAAGCCTTCTGATTGACCAGATTCTCCGTTTCACCCGGATTTTGATAGACATCATACAGCTCGGGTTTAGGAGCATCGATAAATTTATACGGGCCTTTGCGCAAGAGCTTTAGCTCACTCCAGCCATAATGGTATCGCGGCCAGTACGTTTCGCTGTAAGCAAGCCGTTCAGCCTCCTCTTCATGGCCTAGCATAAGCGGCAAGAAACTTTCCCCCTGAACACTTTCCGGGAGATTTGCGCCGACCGTATTCAACACCGTAGGCATGATATCTATACTTCTCACCTGATTCGTAATTTTGCGACCTGCCAGTTTGTTTCCTGGGAATCTTACGATCAAAGGAACTCGGACATCTGAATCGTAGATGAAAAAACCATGCGCGCTCTCCTTATGCTCTCCGAGACTTTCCCCATGATCGGCAGTGAATACAATCAAGGTCTTTTCCCAC
>JASFEP010000476.1:0-3155 GCA_050124775.1 Candidatus Aminicenantota bacterium | reverse complement strand
TCATTAAAAGGCTGAAATGATTCCAATTTTTCAATTGACTCGTTGATAAATCGGTCTATTCTTCTTAAAACTTGACAGTGAGGATATAGTGAACGAGTTTGTCATAATGTCCGGCGAACATTTCCACTCTGTCCATTATGTATCTTCGGCCGAATAATTTGAGCTCGATGGCAGAGGTATAGAGATAATTCATGATCGCTCGGGCACAAACACCTTTCAGTGGCTCGATCGACCGGTAGAGTGCAAGCGCCTCCTCCTTGAACTCAGGAACATGGATTTCAGAAGGCGTGACAAGATGTTTTAGCTTTATCGCCGGGTAAATGAGGTTCCTGGCGACAAACGTCTGTCGAAGGATGTCTTTTGTCAACTCCACTTCATCTTCTTTATAAATGCCTGCGTCCTTTGATGGAATGGGAAGGAAAGCCGCGATTTCATCGAAAACCTCCTCTTTTTTCCATTTTCCATAGATCCATCCGACATATGGTATGAGGATCCCGCTCTGTACGAACTTCAAGAGTTTTTCCTGCATTTTGGAACCGAAAAAATTATCTTGATAGCGATCACGCTGGATTTTCTGATCCTCTGCATGAAAATGTCGAAGCCCATACATGAAAAGGCTTATTATGGTGGGCAATCGGGCCATATCCAGAAAGGTGATTGGATCCACACGGACTCCGTTTTCTATCTTTCCTTCACAGACTTTGAAAGCGTGATGTTTTTCTCGTAATACCCTTCGGCAGTAGGATTGGATATGAGACTGTTCCTCTTGGGTTAAATTGCGCATGATGAAAAGAAGGTCGATATCGTCTTCCTCCAAGGGAATGCCCCGCAGCCAGCTGCCGCGAAGATTGATGGAGATGAAGTTTTCACCGTAGTCTTTCTGGAACTTTTCGCCGATTTCCATAAGAGTCTCTTCGAGATGTACGAAGAGGCCGTTTTTCCTGTATGGGTTTTCCGGATCAAAAAAAGGAAACCGGAAATGCGAACTCGATTCCAGATAAAAGCGTATTTTTTCTTCGGTCGTTATTTTATCTAAATGGAATTCATACATTCGTTTGCGCCAGCTCGATAAGATTTTAGATGTATTTTGCGATGTTTTCAACATTGAAAAATTTGGCTTGTGTGTGTACATTGATTGCAATCGTTGGAATGTGAATGCAATGATATTCTTGACGGATAACAGGGAATATTCCAAGCACATGCTTTCTGCCTCAGGATTTTGGATGCCCTATGACAAAAAGTCTCTAGATCCCGATCTCCGCATGTTGAAGGACAGGCTTTTTCCGGCAGGGTCTGTGTTTATGAAGAAAAGTGAATTCCCAGGACGATGGACACATGCATTCTTAGTCGAACATGCGCCTTCATCTCATTATGATCTTTTGGTGAAGATGAACCAGCGGGATTATAAACTTCCCGATGGAACTCTATGCCTTGCTGGCTCGGGACGCAAGTTCCATGGACAGAAACAACGGCTCTGGGAAGCTCTAGAGGGTAATATACATTTGGCCGTCTCCCTTTCTCCACATCGGATTATAAAAAAATTTCATTCCGGATTTCCCGTCCTGGCTGCTGTCTCTCTCATCGACGCTCTGGATGCTTTTGAACCTCTCAGAGGCAGGGCAAAAATTAAGTGGGTGAACGATATCCTCATCGAAGGCGCCAAAGTTGCAGGTTTTTTAGTCCACACACAAAGCATAGAAAATACGGTTCTTACGGCCGTGCTGGGAATCGGATTGAATGTAGAAAGCACCCCAAGCATTCAGAGGGATCCATTCGTTCCAGAGGTATCTTCCTTGAGAGATTTCATCCGAGAGAAATCCGTCGTTGATCGATCAAAAGTCCTTCGCCAACTTCTCATCTCCCTGGACGACAATTATGGTCGTTTGCTCGATGGTCGGCATGACGAGCTTCTTAAGCGCTATAGGGAACGATCTCTCGTAATCGGCCGTAGAGTGAGTGTCGTATCCGATGATCCGCTCGACAGATTCCGAGAGATCGCCTCAGGGACAGTCATAGAGATCGGTGAGAATCTCGAATTGATTTTCAAAGACCTTGCACCCGTGACTGCAGGAAGACTGCTCCTTTTGTGAGTTTCGATCTGCAAGCCGGAATTTCAATTATTCCTCTGTATTTGTATTCTTTTGAAAACATCGTATGTTTCGATTGCATAGGGCTACCGAAGGCGACTTTATATTGCACATCTCTGGCTTTTAAAAATTTCACCCGAATCCTTGACAGGACGTTTAGACAGTTTTATACTAGCTCTCTTTATTACAGGAAAATAAGTAGGCAGTATTGATTCAAATTATTGAAATGGTAGTTTTTACCTCATTTTCAATCAACGCATTGGCCGCTACTATCCCAAAAAGGAGTTTTTTATGGCAACTGATTTATTCCTGATTTGCGGGATTGCATTCCTCATCGTATTCATTATTCTCGCGTTTTTAGCTTTTTTGATGAGGCTCACGATGCTCGTTTTTCCACAGAAAGCCGTAGAAATGGATTCGGCTATGATTGCTGCTATCGCAGCCACTATCCATGCCGCCTTTCCCGGCACGAGAATCACAAAACTAGAGGAGAAAAAATGATATTTACAGAAAAAGCAAAAACTATACGTGTTATGTTTATGCCTTTTCGTGATGGCTTGCAGAGCTCTTTTGGGGGAAAAGTACGTTTGAATGACATTCTTCCCGCGATGAAAGCATCGGCAGATGCGGGTATTCACCATTTTGAGTTCGGGGGCGGTGCTCGCTACCAGGCCCCTTATTTTTATCTCGGTGAAGATCCCTTCGATGATATGAAGACAATGCGCGAGACTGTGGGTCCCGATGTGGATCTTCAGATTCTTACTCGCTCTGTTTCAGGGGTCACCCTCACCACCCAATCCCCGGAGGGATTGGAGTTGCAAGCGAAATTGATGAAGGAGAATGGAACAAGCTGGGACCGCAACTTTGACTACATGAATGACACTCGTAATCTTATCAATACAGGGCGCCCTATCGTTAAATCGGGCATGCATCATCAGGTTTGCATCGCTCTTATGGGGCTTCCCTTTCATTCGGAAAAAGTGCATACTGCGGATTTTTATATCAATATCGGTCGAGAGCTGCTAGAGAGCGATCTTCATATCGACAGCATATGCCTGAAGGATGCCA
>JASFEP010000475.1:0-3166 GCA_050124775.1 Candidatus Aminicenantota bacterium | reverse complement strand
AAATAATCGACGGATTCAGTTTTAACTTTCCATCGTGAGAGGCAAAATGCTTGAACTCAAGGGGATAACAAAAAAATATCACTTCTTTCCGGCATTGAATGATGTCAGCTTCACTGCAAAATCCACAGAAATCCTTGGTTATTTAGGACCCAATGGCGCGGGAAAAACGACCACCATAAAAATCCTCGCGGGACTCCTAACACCCACAGAAGGTCAGGTCATCTACAAAGGACAAAATATAGAGAAGGATCTATATGGCTACAAGAAAAACATCGGTTATGTTCCTGAGCAGTCTGATATCTATCCGCATATGACAGCGTATGAATATCTTTTGTTGGTCGGGAGGCTGCGACACATCAAAGAAAAACTACTCAAAGATAAAATTGTCGCTTTCATGGAGCTTTTGGACCTAGACGATGATATGGATTCTATGATCTCCTCGTATTCCAAGGGGATGATCCAGAAGGTCTTGATCGTGTCAGCTCTTCTTCATAACCCCGAAATCCTTCTTTTGGATGAGCCACTCTCAGGTTTGGATGTCACAACAAGCCTTATTATAAAGGAGCTTCTTAAGAAACTCGCTCGAGATGGGAAAATCATTATTTATTCCTCTCATATCTTAGAGGTTGTCGAAAAGGTTTGTTCCCGAGTTGTCATTGTACACAAAGGAAATATGGTGGCCGATGATTCTGTATCTAACCTTTGTGAGCTCATGAAATTGCCAACCCTGGAAGAGATCTTCAGTCAGTTGGTGGTCCTGGCGGATACCGACAAAACTTCCGACCGAATGATCGAGGTCATGAAATTTGCTGCTTAAAATCATAATGAGTGTTTGCGAATGAGTGCTTACGAAAATATCTTGGACAGTTCTTCCGGATCGATAAAGGATTTTTTCGTTTTGGCGCGCCATTTTTTCCTCAGGCTGTTTCAAAACGATGCGGTGCTTTTTGAGGAACAGGAGACACAGAAGATCATCGGATTCCTGGCTCTTGTTGCCATATTCAGCGCACATCTTGCCGACGTCATTCTTCGCAGGTATCTTTTTTTTGCGGACGAAGGAACCTCGTGGGTGGAGAAGAGCTATTTTTTGTCCTATTTGATGGTGCTGATGGGATTCATCACGGTGCTGGAATGGGACGTTCTTTTTCCTGATCAGAGAGATTTTTCTAATCTGATTTCACTGCCCGTGAAGCTGAGAGCGTTTTTTATGGCAAAATTTGCAAGCCTGATGCTTTTTGTGGGGATGTTCACTCTTGGGGCCAATGCGCTCTCGGTCTTTGTTTTTTATTTGTATTTGCCCCGTTGGCAATCGCCGAATCCCCTGTATGGGTTTCGATTCATGGGAAGTCATATACTCAGTGCATTTTGTTCGTGTTTCTTCATTCTTTTTTTCTGCACCCTGATTATGGGAGTCTTGATAAATATTCTTGGCGATCGATTGTTCCGGTCGGTGTTTCTTTATATAAAAACAGGGCTCATGGTTATTTTAATCTTTCTCCTGATCCTCTTTTTATCAGAATCGCTTACCGTTCCCAACTCTCTTTTATCATTTTCCCAGTTAAGGGAAAATAACGCCTCTTTGTTGTCCTTTTACCCTCCGATGTGGTTCACAGGATTGTATGAATCTTTGCTGGGGAACGAGGACCCCTTTTTCCACAAGCTGTCCCACATTGCGCTTTTGGCACTTGCCATTATGATTACGGTTTTTTTTATCACATCTGCTTTGAGCCACAGGCGATATCTCAAGAGAATGGAAGAGGTGAAGTCAAGGAATCCTCAATTAGTCAAACTGCGCCGCTGCTTGAACGGCATTTTTTCTCCTCTTTTCCTGAGACATCCCATAGAGAAAGCTGTATTTTTCTTTTTTGGAGTGACGCTCCGCAGGAACATGATCCACAAAATGCGCCTTGCGTCGTTTATGGCAATCGCTCTGGGAATGGTCTTGATCACTTTGGTTTCCAGGGCCAGCCACACAAAGATCTTTGCCACTTTTGATAGATCGCTTTTATCCATTCCATTGGTATTGGCCTTCTTCCTCGTGGTAGGTATCAGACGAATAGTCAAAATTCCCGCTTATTTAGAAGCGAACTGGATCTTTCGTTTGACTGAAAGCAAAGACAGAAAGAGGTACTTTTCCGGCCTTCGGAAGGCGTTGTTTTTTCATGCATTGATCCCTCTATTCCTCTGTATCTTTGTTTTTTATTCTTTTTTGTGGAATTGGAGAGATTCTTTGTATCATTGTGTGTTTGGACTGGCCGTATCCGTATTGTTGATGGAGGTTCTTTTTGTGCGGTTTCGCAAAATTCCGTTCTCGAGTTCTTATCTTCCAGGAAAGGAAAGGTTACACGTGTTCTGGATCGTGTATCTTCTTGGTTTCCTTGTGTATGTGGGGTTGATGAGTTCCATAGAAGTCTCGCTTTTTGAAAATCCATCTCATTTTTTTGTTTTTTTTGGAGTGATCCTTTTTTTAGTTGTTCTCATAAGGACCTATCAGAATCATATTTTTTATAAGAAAACAGAGCTTGTGTACGAAGAAAAACTGGAGCCTATTATGCTTGGGCTTGAGACGAATATCCAATAATTGGGCTCGCAAAAGAATCAAAATGAGTGTGGCCAGAGATTTAAAACACCAGACCAATCCTGTTATAATAAATAGCGCGGGTGAGGAGTGAGGGGAAGATGACGCTCGAATCTTTTTCCAATGACCCACAAAAACTTGGTTCCTATAAAGAACAATTCAATTCGATAAGAGCCCGGATAAAAACCGGAAGTCATCATTTTACTTTGTCGGTCATTTTATCCCTGTTTTTACACTCGATTCTGATTTTGCTTTTTCTGATCTCTCCGGATTTTTCATCGAGTCAAGCAGGAAGTACGCATGTGATGGATTCAGATTCGTTTGTGAGAGCAATCCAGGAATTGCAGCTAGGTTCGGTCAGCGATGGAACACGTGTTCCTCTTCCAAAGCTGTCCGATGAGGAGTTGTTGAATGCGATTGAACAAAACAAGCTTCCGGATCTTAATTTAGAAAAGGACGAACGGGCAGAATTCTACAAAAGACTTGTCCGGGCGTATCTACTGCTCAAAAAAAAGAGACAGAGAGACAATCCCGATGATGAGGTAACACTCAGCGATGTTCTCGCTTACTTGGAGTCTTTAGGGGAAC
>JASFEP010000474.1:0-3171 GCA_050124775.1 Candidatus Aminicenantota bacterium | reverse complement strand
AACCCTCGCTTCAGTTCACCCTCCTGGCAACCAAGGTGTAAAAAAAATACATCAAATAATACTACATGTCAAGGGATTTCTGAAGCAAGCGCTATGTACTAGTCCAAGACCTCATACACCATGATCTCTTCTTTTTTACCCCTGAGCTTGGTGGGGCCGATCTTTTTCGTCTTGAACTTCATGCCTTTTATTTGCCTGTAAGTCTCCTCCCCTATCAATATCTGATTGGGTTTGGCGATCGATTCCAACCTGGAAGCCGTATTTACGGGGTCTCCCATGACCGTGTAATCCATCCTCCTTGGTGATCCGATATTCCCTGCCACCACGCGGCCTGTGTTAATGCCCATACGAATGTCGAACTTGGGTGCTGAAGAAGACTTTTCCATCATATCTAAAAAATCTTTCCTGATCTCGAGCGCAGCCTCAACAGCCCTTTTGGCATCATGCTTCTTTTCTATGGGCGCTCCGAATACGGCCATGATCCCGTCACCCAGATATTTATCCAGCGTCCCATTGTGATCGAAGATTATATCGGTCATCCGGGAAAAATGCTGATTCAACAGGGCGTTGACTTCCCGTGGATGCATTGTCTCCGATAGAGTCGTAAATTTAACCATATCGGTGAACAAAATTGTCGTCGTTAATTCCTTTGCATCCATGAAATCCTCGTGTTCATGACTACTTTTGATGATCATATCTATGACCTGAGGAGAATGGAATCGCTCCAGACGCCGTCTCATCTGCTCCTCTTCCTGGATCTGTTGATTGAGCCTTGCCTGGCCGATGATCATGGCCATCTGGCATCCGATCGTCTTCAGCAATTCGAGATCGTCCATCGTGAACAAATTATCCAAACGCGTGCTGTTCAACTGAATCGCCCCGATGATCCGATCCTTCTCCCAAAGGGGCACACACATGGCCGAACGGATTCCCTTGGTGGCGATGCTCGCAACATCTGCCAACCGATAGTCCGACATGGCATCGGACGTTAGCAGAGCGACTCTGCCCTTGACAACACGATCAATGATCGTCCGGCTGATTTTAAATTCGCTGTTGGCCTTTATTTTGTCATCTCTAGACTTCATGACGACAGGCACGATATCTTCGCCCTCTCCATCCCCCAGAAGGACTAACGAACCGTAATCGGCATTGATTACCATAAAAAGAAGATCCATTATTTTGGTCAAGAGTTCATTAAAATCCAGGCTCGAGTTCAACTGCCTGCTCACCTCATAAAGCACGAACAGAACCTTGTTCATTCTCTCCAGGTTTGTGACATCCGTTTCTTCGGGGATTGTTTCTTTCTTCGGGAACGAAAATTTGGAGCGCGCCAATATCTCCTGCTTTTTACCTGGTATGATAGTTGCCAGCAATTCCTCAGAATCCTGGATACAGCTCTTCTGCGGGTTTATTTCAATTGTCTGCTGCTGCCATTCTTTCCCGTTTTTTTTGTCTTCCAAAACGAACGCTTCGCTTTTTGCCTTCGCAGCGTTTTCTTCGATCAGAAAAACGAGTTTGCTTTTTCCGATCTGAATTTGATCTTTATCCTTTAATTTAGCTTCCCGAACGAGCTTCCCCTTGATCTTGATTCCATTATGGCTTCCAAGGTCTTTGATAACATACCCCTTTTTTTCCTTTTTGATCTGGCCATGATAGCGGGAGACAAGAGGATCAGGAAGGACGATGTCATTATCCTCATTTCGTCCGATGCGGATCTCGTCCTTATCCAAGGGAAAATCCAGGCTTTTTCCGTCCTGGTAAGTGATATGCAGGAAAGGCATTTTTTCCCTATCTAACCCATAAGAAATATATCAAAACATCCATCTGATTGTCCAGGTAGAAGTTTATTATCTTCAGCATCGTTCAGCTCGGAGAGCTGATTTATAATAGAGAAAGTTAAAAAACAGCTTTCAGTCGTTCGATCTCGATATCCAGCTGCCTGATACGGTTGGCCATTTTTTCTATAATTCGAAACGCCAGGGACGGATCCTCACTTACCCTCCGCAACAAAGTTTTTTTATCTATCGTTATGGCCCTTACTTCTCCCATGGCCCTAACGGTTGCCGAACGCACCTCTTTTTCAAAGATAGACATCTCTCCGAAAAAATCTCCTTTACTCAATACAGCCAGGCAGACCTCTTTCCCGTCCTTTTCTCTGAGGACTTCAACCGTTCCCTCGAGAATCTCATACATACAATCGCCGGTTTCCCCCTGGCGAACGATGACTTCACCATCGTTATACGATTTGCCCAGGACGCCTGCTTTCATGATTCCTCCAGAATTTCCGTTCTTTTTTTCAAAGGCCACAGTTCGAGGGCAGAACTCCACATGAAATTGATCAAAAAAACCGGATGAAGAGTCCGGAAAAAAACCTCTCTGTAAGGGGCGCTCCCGGTGAACATATCCCATAAAACTGCACTCATCCGCCGATTTTTTCCCTCTTTCTTCTGTTCCCTCGAGACCATCCTCAAGATCGCCCTCCGAGTCAGTTTCATTTTCTGCAGTTGTCCAATGATGAAAAATATGAGCTTGCCTACGGCATTGTCATTTTTCAGGGACTTGCAGGTCGGCCAGAAATACTTTTCAAAATCTTCCTCTGAAACGCCTTCAAAAAGTGCACTCCTTGCGGCCGCCTTTGCCGTCCTGTAAGCTGCGCCGATTCCGTCCTTGTACAACCGGCTGACACCGCAATCCCCGAGGAATACGACTCGTTCGGCAAAAGGTTTTTTGGCAGGCGAGATATTCATCCGGGGAGAGCATTGACACGCTCCCTTATCCGAATCCCAATTAGAGGGAAAGTTCTTTTTCACGACAGGATCGTTCAAAAAAGATCTGATAAGCTCCTTATCTATTTTGTAACCGAGCATACATACGGTGGCATAACTTCCCTTGGGGATAATGGCTGCAAACTCGAGCCTCGGTATTTTAAGTAAAAATGTATGCATGGAACTCCCCAGACTGTTCCCTACTTCTTCATGACCCAGATAATATTCACGAATGTAAGTCTTTGTCGTCTCCGGAGGTTTATAGCCTAGATTTAGATCGTGGAACAGCTTGAGAACCGGAGAATTTACGCCAACAGCGACGGCCAGCAGGTCATAGGAGCTTACTGTGCCCCCTCGAGTCTTGATCTCAGGCCGGCCATCTTTCCAGGCTACATCCACAACCCTA
>JASFEP010000473.1:0-3185 GCA_050124775.1 Candidatus Aminicenantota bacterium | reverse complement strand
TTATCCGTGCCTTTATACTGCATCACCGAAGTTTTATTCATCACCTTCCATCCCTGAAGGCGGGACAGTTTCGTGATGATCTCATCGGTCATTCCATCACAAAAGTATTCCTGATCCTTCAGGGCGCTCAGATCAGAGAAAGGGAGAACGGCAATAATAGGCTTTCCGGAAGATATAGGGGGAGTTTCCTCTTTCAAAAAAATCTGCCACACAGCGATCGCACCCACAACCAGGAAGATGGCTAACGCTAGGGGGATAAAAATCTTCCTCATTCTGAACTGTACCGTTATTTCTTTGGAGGTCAGAGGTCTTTTCTGTGGAGATATAATCACTGGAATAAGCAGTCCTTTTTCGATCTCTTCCAGTTGTGCTCGGATTTCTCCTGCACTCTGATATCTTGCTTCTTTGTTTTTTTCAAGGCATTTCAGTATGAGAACGCTCAATTCGTCTGTAATCTGGGGACTGAAATCTCTGGGATCCGGAGGCTTTTTATTCTTATGTTTGTAGGCCACACTCAAGGGTGTATCCCCATCAAAGGGGACTCTTCCCGTTAACATTTCGTATAGGATCACTCCCAATGAATAAATATCCGAGCGTTGGTCGATATCGCCCTCGGCATCGACCTGTTCAGGGGACATGTATTCGGGTGTCCCGATCAAATGACGTGTACCGGTAATGCCTTTAGATTTGAGCAAGCGCGCGATGCCAAAATCCATGATCTTTGCTTCACCCTGTCTATCGATCAGAATATTGCTGGGCTTTAAATCCCTATGGATAACGCCCAACCTGTGTGCTTCGGCCAGACCTTCACAGATCTCCTTTGCGATGGCGATGGCTTTCTCTGTTGTAAGTTTTCCAGTCTGACGTATCAAATTTCGCAGATCCTGGCCGGAGACATACTCCATCGTGATGTAGTGAATCCCCATGTAATCCATGAGTTCGTACATACGGCCTACGTTCCTGTGGCTGATCTTACGAGCCATCCGCAATTCATTCCTGAATCTTTCTACGGTTTTTTCATCAGCAGATATCTCTAGCTTGATGAGCTTGAGAGCCACCTCTTCATTCAGTTTTTTATCCAGGGCTCTGTAGACCGTTCCCATCCCGCCTTTACCGAGCTCTTCGATGATCTGGTATCTGTTTGCGAATGTGGAGCCGGTGGTCAACTCTACCTGGGTGGCATCCAGGGTTTTGGTGCGGGTTATCTCGGCTTCCCCGGAAGAAAGAGGGGCGGCACAATTCTTACAGAACTGTGAGTCTTGAGTATTATCGGTGTCGCAATCTGGGCATTTTACACTCATGTCTCCCCATATCTCCTTCAAGAAGATATCAATTCATACGCTCTGAGTCAATAAGAATATTAAATGGCTAAATGGAATGGCTAAATGGGGATGGGCCACAGCAAACTGTTAATAATAAATGAATTATCCCATATCATAAGCATATTTTAGTTCTTAGAAGAACCATTTTACCCCCAAAAAGCTGAGTGTAAGACTATCGAAGACAATACCTCGTGTGAAAAATTTCTTAGAGGGCATATTTTGGGGCCAAATTCGTAATTTCAAGGGATTTTTTTGGAGCAAAAAATGAATTAAAAGTTTTAAAATAAGTAAGATAGCGAGGCCCGTCCCCATTTTGGTTTTTGCTTGACAGGAGATGAATCGTGTGTAAGAATGATGTGGGGTGTCGTAAAAACCTTGCAAGGGACAAGGCAAGAGGACATCAGAGACAATCCTCTAGGCATATGAACTTGTCTAGAAAAGTATGAGTACAGATCTTAGCAAGGAAAAACTCCAGGCTCTCGCCTACACCGATGAGCTGACCCAGCTCAATAACCTGCGATACATGCGGGAATTTCTTCCCAAGCACCTCGGCACCGCAAAGGAAGAAAAACAGAACGCCGCTCTCTTCGTATGCGATCTGGATGATTTTAAACTCATCAATGATAACCATGGGCACCTGGTTGGCGATAAAGCTCTGGTTCACTTCACACAGATCCTCCAACAGAAAACCGGAAACAAAGGAATGGCCATGCGTTATGCAGGCGACGAATTCGTGCTCCTCATGCCCAAGATGGAGAAGCCGGATGCCAAGATTTTTGCCCTGGAGATCCAGAACAGTTTGAGAACGACCCCTCTTGAATATAAGGATACAAAGATTAGTATGGGCTGCAGTATCGGCATTTCCCTGTTCCCCGAAGATGGCAGATCCTGGAAGACCCTTTTCGAAAAGGCGGATGAGGCACTCTATGTAGCAAAAGAAATGGGCAAGGGAGAGGTTGTCGTCACTCCCGAAAAAGGGAAGCTCATCACGCCATCCAAGCTGAACTCCATCCTGCAGGCTCCATACATCGTGGGCCGCGACGAGTTGATCGAATTTTTGGAGAAACATCTCACCGAAAAGGGAGATCCCAAAGTCTTCCCCGTTGTTCTGGGTGATGAAGGGTCCGGAAAAACGAGACTCATGAAATTTGCCGACGATTCCGCTCAGAAGAAACTCACATTCACCCTGTATGCCAAAGGATATCCATTCTGGCAGAACGAGATGTACGGAGCGGTGTTCGCAGCCTTGGGAAATCTTTTCGAACAACAGCCTTTTATCTCCGACGAGGTTTTCTCCAAGCTCCAAGAGGATTACAAGGTCATTCTCAAACCTTACATCCCACACTGGTTTTCCAAAGAGGTCAAAAAGATCAAGAAAGGTGCTTCGGCCGACAACGTCGCACTGTTTGAAGCTCTCACACAGACTATGTTCCTCCTCCGTGAGTTGGGGGATGGAGCTGTGATACTCGATGATGTCGATCAGATCGACCCGCCTTCACTCCAATTTTTCGATTCTCAATTCAGTCAGGAAGAGGGCGCGAACTTGCACTTTGTATCATCGGTGTTCAGCCCAGTCTTGACTACCAGCGAGGAAAAACTGCTCCTCCTCAGCGAATCGATGCCGGAAATGTCGGCCAGCGGCAAGATCTTAAAATTCCCGCTGGACGCATTGGAGGCAGCAGATATCCAGCAGCTCGTCTCCAAACTGTTCGACGGAAAGATACTCCCTGACCAATCGGCTGAAATACTTTTGAAAAACTCGGCCGGGAATCCTCTGTTTATCCTTGAAACCCTGAGTTTCCTCCTCCAAAACGGCAAGATCATCACAAAAAACGGTAAATGGGACCTCTCCAGCGTAAAACC
>JASFEP010000472.1:0-3186 GCA_050124775.1 Candidatus Aminicenantota bacterium | reverse complement strand
AGCCAGATGATCAGTGGTCCGATGATGTTTCCGAAAGGAATGATGTATCCTGCCAAAGCTGCCAGGTGGCAGAACATTCCCCAGCTCCTTTCCTGTGCCTCAGTCAATTGTGCCATTTGAGGACCTCCAGATTTTTATGTTTAAATCATTTTCCCTTATTTGTGAAGATAATAATGGGTGAAGGTGGCTTTGTCAATGAATGATTAAACAATGAGACTTCATATCTACTTAAAATTTTGTGTGGTGGGATTCCTCTGTAAAAAAAATGATATAATCGATAAATAGAGAAAGAAAATGAAAAAAAGGTCTCATATTCTCGAGCGCGAAACCTTCATTCCTTCATCCATAGACGAAGTCTTCGACTTTTTCAGTCGCGCGGAAAACTTGAATCGGATCACTCCCCCTTGGCTTCACTTCAAGATCCGCACGGATACGCCTATACATATGGAAAAAGGCACATTTATCGATTATGGGCTGCGGCTTAAGGGTCTTCCCGTCCGATGGCGGTCGCAGATCACAGGCTGGGACCCTCCGCTATCGTTCGAGGACACTCAAATCAAGGGGCCCTACAAAACCTGGATCCATCATCACCGTTTTCGTCGGGAGAATGGTGGCACAGTCATGAGGGATTCTGTGGAATATGTGGTGCCCGGAGGCATTCTGGAACCACTGATCCATTTTTTTGTCCGAAGGGATCTCGAGCGGATATTCGATTACCGTGAATGCAGCCTTATCAAAATCTTCACTGCCCAAGAAACATGAAAATCAGAGGCAGATCCGTTTGTTATTCGAAGAGAATCCCGGTTATTCTGCGCGAAATCGTATCTTACCCGCGACAATCGTGTATACAGGCTTCGTGTTCAAAATCTCTGCCGGGTCGGATTCGAGGATATCCTTATCTAGAATGGTAAAATCGGCATACTTTCCGACTTCGATCGAGCCTAAAACATCCTCTTGGAAGGCTCCGTATGCAGCCCAGATCGTGAATCCTTTGATCGCTTCCTGGATGGTCATACGCTGAGAGGGATACCACCCTCCCTCGGGCCAACCGGAGGTATCCTGCCGGGTCACTGCCGCAAAAATTCCTAACAGAGGATCTGTTGATTCTACGGGAAAATCCGAACCGCACGGGATTTTAAGCCCTGCATCGATGAACCATCGCCATGCATAAGCGCCTTCCGCCCTCTTATCACCCACCCTATCCGCTACAAAATACATATCGGAAGTGCAGTGAGTGGGCTGCATGGCCGGAATCACTCCCAGGGCGGCAAATCTACGAATATCCTCTGGCCTTACGATCTGCGCATGCTCGATCCGGAACCTGTGATCCTCTTTTGGGTTTTCCTTGAAGGCTCGCTCATAAGCATCCAAACAGAGGCTGTTCCCGCGTATGCCGATACAGTGTGTGTTGACACCCATATCGGAAGCCAAGGCAGCTTTAGATATCTCGTAGATATAATCTGTGGGGATCCTCAACAGCCCTGTATTGGAAGGATCATCGGCATAAGGCTCAAAAAAAGCGGCTCCTCTCGAACCCAGAGCTCCATCAAAAAAAAGCTTTATGCTTCTGACGGAGAGCATGTGATCGCCGTATTCAGGAATCCGGTGGGACTTGAAGTATTCCACAAGGTCAATATCTTGAGGAAGATCCCTTTCTTCCCCCAGCATGGCATACAATCGCAGTTTGAGCTGTCTTCGATCGATAAGATCTTTATACATGGAAATCGCACGAGGACCGACGCCGGCCTCATGCACTCCTGTCAACCCTACGCGCAGGCAGGCATTGACTGCCTTGAGGAACTTTTCTCTGAACTGGGCCTCCGTGTTTTCAGGGATCTTTGCGATCACTGCATTCATGGCTCGGTTCACAAGCACACCCGTGGGCTCTCCATCGGGCTTTCGAACGATGACACCGCCAAATGGATCCGGGGTGTCTTTGGTGATGTCTGCCAATTCTAACGCTATAGCGTTGGCGAATGCGGCATTTCCATCTATGCGCGTCAAATACACAGGATTCTCCGGAGACACGGCGCTCAAGGCATCATGGACCGGAAATGACGTATCCTCCCAGTCGTTCTGATCCCAGCGGCCTCCAACGATCCATTCGCCGGGCTTAGAGGATTCGACCCTTTTGGAGACTCTACCGATGATCTCTTCGAAGCTCTGCGTTCCCGTGACATTGAGGGATGTCAGTTCTTCACCGAGACTGTGCAGGTGAGCGTGGGCATCGATCAATCCCGGCAGAACCAATTTTCCCTTACAATCGAGAACAACCGTGTTGGGGTAGATAAAATCTTGGACCTCATCATCACTCCCCACAAAAACGATCTTGTTTCCCCGGACTGCGACCGCTTCTTGAATCGAAAACTCTTCATCCACGGTGGCGATTTTGCCTCCATACAAAACGAGATCGGCCGGACCTGGCTTTCCGCAGGATAGAATAATAGCGCAGAAACAAAAAATTACCAGCAGGATGAGCGGTTTTAGATATCTCATTTCTCCTCCCAGGAGTAATCTGAATTATTCACAAAAGTAGCTGACAGCCATTATTCGAAACAAGATTTATCATTTTATTGTCAGCTCCTTTTACCCTTCGGGCGAACCGATCTCCCTAAAAAGCCTCCATTGTAGCCCCTTCGCGGTAGTTGACTACAGCTTCAGGGGCCATTGTCTTGCTTTTGCAAAGATTTCAATCCGTGAAAAATTCACCTTTCTCCTGAATTATTCATAAAAGCAGCTATCGAATTCATGCTTAAATAGAAATCGATATCCTAGAATCGTATACATCTTCTACAATTATATCTTTTGCCGAAAAAATACAAGTGTTGCCACAAATAAGTAAGCATTTCTGAAATGTGATGGCTCATAAACATGTTACGCTATTGAAAGGATGAATGCTTTGCGCTTCATACCTGAACAATCTGCGTATCATGGTGAGGTTGCTTTCTCGAAAAAAATGCGATACAAAAAGAGCTATGAAAAACGAACAGCCCAATCCCGATGTTTTAAGGCGCAGGATCGGTCTGGAAATTCCACTGATAGGTTTTTATGATGCCCCGGATCCCAACCCTTTTGCTCCTTGTGTGATCCCTCAACCCGGAGAGTGTGTCTTCCTCTTTTATAAAAATTGGCTCAGAGGAGAGACGCTTCACATCACAAAAGACCATTATGGATGTGGGGGGGCTG
>JASFEP010000471.1:0-3187 GCA_050124775.1 Candidatus Aminicenantota bacterium | reverse complement strand
AACCAGATTTTGTGAGTTGATCCTGACAAAGATTTCTTTAAAGCCCGCGTATCTGTTGATGAAGATCAGAGGTTGGATCTCCTTATGAAGGGAGTAAAAATGGAAGTCCTTGACAACACCTATGATCCTGAAATTTCGACCCCAAACGGAAATTCGTTTGCCGATGGGAGATTTGAGTTCCATCGTCCTTAATGCTGTCTCATTTATCACCACAGACTCGGTCCGGTCATGGGGGAATTCATGTGAAAAAAAGCGTCCGTCCACTATATCGATTTTAAAGGTCTCTAGAAATTCAGGATCCACCCTCATCAGGTGTGTTTGAGGCATCTGTTTTTCAGTGGATTTCCCTTCCCATGTCACAGCATCGTCGCCCGTCGTTGTGTAGGCTTTATCCATTCTCGAACTTGAACGCGTTAGACTCACGATCTCCGGATTTCGCAACAATTCAGTACGCATAACAGGAAATTGGCTGGAAATTTCCCTGGCCAGTCCTAGGGAGATGATATTGTCCCGATTGTATCCTAAATCTTTTGTATTGAGATACTTGAGCTGTTTATTCACGCCGAACATTGCGATGATCATGAAAATAGAGAGCGAGAATTGAAAACCGATCAAAACTTTCCGAAAGATTAGACTATTTTTCCCGGGACTTATCCCCCCCTTTACAGCTCGAACAGGTTGAAGTCTGGAAAGAATGAACGCAGGGTAAATGCCAGAAATGAGGCCGGTTAGGATAACAATGCCCACGATGGATAATATCACTGTCACGCTAAAGCTGAATGCGATGTGCGCGTCTGTCAATTGATTCAAAGCAGGCAGTAAAGCATAGGCAATGATAAAAGCCAGTCCTCCTGAGAGCAATGTGATCAGAACGGATTCCATAAGGATCTGACTCGCTAAATTTCGCCTGTAAGCACCGACAACTTTTCGAATTCCTATTTCTTTGGCTCTTCGAACCGAAAGGGCTGTCGACAGGTTCACAAAGTTGACCATGGCAAGCAGAAGAATAAACAGAGTCATTCCCGAAAATATATAGACATACACAATAGACCCACCGCCATTCAGGGCATAGAGATGAATTTTTGTGATCGGTCTTATCGACAGTTTCGACGGCACCCAGTTCTCGGCATGTTTTTCATAAAAATTTCTTATCTGGGTGATAAAAGCCTCATGATCTATATGTTTTTCAAGTTGAATATATGTGTCATAATTGCCTCCTCCCCATCGATCGATATCCCATCCGAGCTCCTTTGCAACTGCGATGTGGACCAGGGATATGGAACTCAGAAAAGAGTTTTCAGGTATTTCCTTTATAACACCTGTGACCAAGAGGCTCATATCCGATCCGAAAAGGATTTCCTTGCCGAGGGGGTCGTCTTTTCCAAAATATTTCCGTGCCATATCCTCAGTCAGGATAATGGAATAAGGTTGGGAGAATGCTGATTCGGGATTCCCTTTGAGGAACTCAAAAGAAAACATTTCCGAGAATGCGGGATCGACGAATCTTATTTTTTCCAGAAACCGTTTTTCTTGCGTGCCGAGCATGATTTCCAGCCTATCGACCAGCCGGGAAACATGCCTTATCTCCGACCGTTCCATTTGAAGGGCATGCGCCAGAGCCCCAGGAGTGTTCGTGAAGTAACGGATATCTCCGTTCGGATATTGAATTTCACTGAAAACCTGGTACAGATTTTCGCAGTTTTCATGAAACCGGTCGTAGCCGATCTCAAAATTGATCCACAGGGATATCAGAATAAAACAGGCCAATCCAACAGCCAACCCGGCGATGTTTATGATGGAGTACCCTTTGTATTTTTGTATACCCCTCAACACAAGCTTGAGATAATTTTTTAGCATGGCAAATCTCCAGTAGAGCTGGAATCTCACACAGGGAAAGAGGGTTCGCATCATGTGTCCCCAATACCAGAGATCGGCCGACCTCTCCCCTCTGGCTTCACAAACATACATGTATTCTTCACGGAGATTTTCCAGGATGGCGGACCGATCCTCCCCCCATGCCAGTCTCCGGACGATCCATTCAGGCATTCGAGGAGGACTCAGGTCTTTATTTTTTTCTGCACTCATAATTTTTCGAAGGAAAAAACGTCGACATCTTTCCACACGCGTTCATGAAGCTCCATGGCATCTTTCAGAGCCCCTATTCCTAACCTTGTAAGCTTAAAATAAGATTTACTCCGTCCGCCTTTCCTAGGGAGAGGCTCCCCTATGTTTTTCCGGATGTAACCTTTACGTTCCATCTGTCTCAAGAGGCCGTAAAGCGTTCCGTAAGTATAGTCCTTTTTTGTATCCTTTCGAATCTGTTTGCGGATGGAGATACCATAGGCCTCTTCCCCCAAACGCAAGATAGCCAGGAGAACCATCTCTTCGGCTTTGCTGATCTCATTCATCCTTTGCCTCTCCTTATTTATTTGTGTTTCACAAATATATACGCAAAATCCGCTAAAAGGTTTACTTTTAATAAATTAAATGTAAATGAATAAAAGTACTTTCTTTTGTACTTTTAATGTAAATGTTTGTAAATGTCCTTTGGCTGGCGCAAATATTTCATTACAATATATTTAAGCCAATTTATCTTATATATTAAGGCCTTAAAAGCACTTTTTTTAGCATAAAAAGTAATGTCTAAGGAGCAGTTCACATATTTAGCGTTATGCTATTTGCTTAGAAGATTGATTTTCTATAGAAAAAGTAACTTCTTAGAGGAAAATCCCTCCTTATTCTTAACCTAATTCTTTTATTATCAGTAAGTAACGCCAGCCAAAGCACAATTCCCATAAAAAGCACAATTCCCATACACAACAATTCCAATTCAACTGGATAAAACAATCCTATACACTAATTTTTCTCTTCAAGCTTTTTCAGCTTCTGAACCGCATTGTCATTCTGTGGATCGAGCGCGAGAGATTTTTTATAATTCTTTATAGCCAGCTCATTTTCGCCGTTAGCCATGTAAGCCTCGCCGAGGCTGTCATATCCATTGGCATAGTCAGGATGTATTTCGACATTTAAAGTGAATATCTGGATTGCATCTTGTAACTTTTTTTCTCTCAACAGGCGGTATCCAAGATTGTTCAGCAATCCCTCATTTATTTCCTTAGGATGAGTCTTTTTAAGTTCCTTGTAAGATTTCGCCAACCCGTCTATTCCTTTATCAGTGAACGCGCTT
>JASFEP010000470.1:0-3188 GCA_050124775.1 Candidatus Aminicenantota bacterium | reverse complement strand
CCCGCAGGGCCTCCTTTGATCACATGAAGGTAGTAGTTATTTCTCCATCCATAGGGACTCTCCTGATCTCGGTAATAACCGATGGCTAAGTTCTCGACCGGCTCGTCCATCTCATAGCTGTCGGAATCTGTCATCCCCGCAGGTTTATAAATGTTCTCACGGATGTAATCGAAATAGCTTTGACCGGAAACACTTTCGATGACGACACCGAGAAGGAACATCCCCGTATTGCTATAACGAAATCGTGTGCCGGGTTCGAAAGCCAGCTTTTCATCCTTGAGAAGAGGTTTGAATTCCTCGAGCGTCCGGAAACGTGCACGTGATCCGTTCATAAATGTCTCGTTGAAATAACTTCCCAATCCGGAGGTATGGGTCAATAAATGGTGGATCGTCACTTTCGATGTGATCTCTTCGGGCAGCCAGGACTCGTCCACGTATGTGTTTATAGTGTCTGCGAATGAGAGTTTGCCCTTTTCGGCCAGCTGGACAATTGCAGTGGATGTGAACATTTTGTTCATCGAGCCGAGGTTGAATTTGGTATCGATGTTGTTGGGCGAGTGAAAACGTTTGCTGGCTTCACCGCATGAATGAAAGAAGAGCACATCGTCCCCTTTGGCGATCAAAAGGGTTCCCGAGAACACGTCGCGCTCGCAGACCCGTTTCACCAACTTTTGGACATCCTGGATGACATCCTTCTCTGTAAGGGCGGATTCAGTGACATTCGAGGGTGTTCTTGCAGTCCCGAATCGGAGAGAATTGATAAGTGCGTTCTCATCATTAGAAAATCTCACCAGAATCGATTGCCATGAATCGAAGTTCTGATCCTTGAGGATGACGACGGTTTCTCCTTTACGCTCCGGGACATATGTGCGGATGCTGTGGAATGCGAGGCCACCTGTTTGAAGATATGTGTTGCGGAAGACATTGATGTGTTCGTCCATGGAGGCATGATTTCGGAATCTTTCCGTACACTCCTCTTCAATAAAACGGCGGATTCGCCCAGGATCGTTCGAGTTGACCGTATCGATGACCGATTGGATCCGTTCGCCCTTTTTCCCCGCTGGCAGGACCGATTCGTCCTTGTAGCTTTTCTCGCCCGGTTGTTGGGCCGTGGCAAACAAAATGAGGAATAAACATAAAAATGTTGTGTTGAAAATTTTGCGAGTCATAAATCCTCCTCCGGAAAAAAGCCTGGTGATATTCTTACAGAGCATCATTTGCTAAAACCATTTAAGATTCAAACACTAGTACGTATGGACAGGGGATTCCGTTGCGCTTTTATTATTTAGCTTTGATGAGTCCCTGGAAGGGAGGGTGGTTTTGGAGGAGTTTCAGGCCATTTCTGCGTGGAGCGATAAATAGGATAAACCTTCTTTCAATGCGTCTCCTAGTAGATATATCGCTTGGCCTTTTTCTCCGAGAAGCGGTGCGATAAAAGTTCTGTCAAAGGTCTTGTCGCCCCACATCCGCGGGAGACCTTAAATCAGCACTAGCACTCAGTTTTAAGTGTTTGTATTTTTGACATGATGAGTTGGGCTAATTCTAAATAGCCTTTCTTTCCTTTGACAAAGGGGGCATAGTCCTCATACAGGATTGGCTTTCCGAATCTCAGTTTTAATCTTTTGACAAACAAGGCACACTGGAGCAGGCGTTCACCATTTTCGACATATATGGGAAGGACGGGGACCTTAGTTTGGGCTGCGATGAAGGAAATGCCCCTTTCGGGAGTGCTCAACTGTCCTGTTTTTATGCGTGTACCTTCAGGGAAGATAAGGAGAGGCATTTTTTGATCGCTGAGTATGCGAACGCAAGTTTTTACGGACGAGATACTGGATTCACCCCGTTTTACAGGAAAAGCGTTGAGTTTTTTTATCAGATCCTTGAGAATGATTTTATGAAAGAGCTCTTCCTTGGCTAAAAAGGCGATTTCTCGTTTGATAAGCGATCCGATCAGGGGGGGGTCTGTGAAGGAAGTATGGTTGCTGGCTGCGATAAACGGCCCCGACCTGGGGATGTGCTCCCTTCCCTTGACGGAAAGGTGGAAGACGACTCGCAATATAAATTGGCAGACAAAATAGGCAATTGCATAAAAAGGTTTCACTCTTCAAGCTCTCCCTTAGTACTCATTGGGGATTTAGGGTTCATCACACATAAGATTATATTCAATGGCGTTTAATTTCAACAAAGTTGTGTAAACGCAAGCTCATAAGATATCAAGATGATTCCCCATGGATTTCTGCGAGGGATTTTGATGCCATTGACAAGAAACGGAATGGATGTGAGAATAGAAAAAAGCCGTAGGATGTGAGTCGATATGAGCTGCGAAATTCAAGTGGATGTCACCTGCCCCGCATGTCTTTTCAAGGATGTAGTCTCCGTGTATACTTCCGTGAATGTGAGCATGGATCCTGATCTGAGAGATTTGATATTTGACGATGAATTGAACCGCTTTACCTGTCCGAACTGCGGAAAGAGCAAAGTGTTACCCGTAAACCTCATGTATCACGATATGGATCTTAAGTTTGCCGTTTGGTTCAGCCCTCAGGGGGAAATGCCGGAGGAAGAGAGGGCTGTTTTTGATAGAGTGGCGCAGTCGATGGGGGTCGGCGATTACCTAAGCAAAGCCCCATCCACATACACCTGGGAAGATTTCAAGAAGAAGATCCTGGAATTCGAGGAAAGAGAGTAAAGGGGAAAAAATAGGGGACAGGCTACTTTTTCAATTACCCCTATAAAAAGTAGCCTGTCCCCTTTTTTATTCGTTGATGCGTTTGGCCTCAAATATTCCGTTGGGCTGGATGAACTCAGTCGCTATCACGTTGTGCTCTTCATCCATCAAAAATTTTACGCTGATGATTTTAACCTGCTCGAGAATGAACTCATCCCCGAGCACAGGAAGCAGATCATACTCCGGCTGCCCAGGAATAAAAAGTGTCAGGCTGTTTCCCTTCAGGCTCACGGTTAATGTGTCGTTCACCAATGTATACTTACCCACGAATTTCACAAGATAATCGGGATTAAAGTATTTTGCAGCGGGTTTCTTTTTGAATACAGCGTCTTCGAGAGTGGGTTCGATCGGAATTTCAAGTGCGCTCACTAATCCGTTGACATTGGTGCGGAAGGTAATCTTCGTGTCCTCGAATGTGGGATCTTCAGCTCTTTTGGCGTTAAAGGTCTCATAGTGCCAG
>JASFEP010000469.1:0-3212 GCA_050124775.1 Candidatus Aminicenantota bacterium | reverse complement strand
AGTGCGGGATGAGCATCGATCATCCCCATGACTGTTTGCCATCCGGGATAGGAGATACCCATCTGTCCAACGCGCCCGTTATGACCGGGAATATTTTTGAGTAGCCATTCGATCGTGTCGTAGGTATCGCTGCTTTCGTCCACATCAGCGGGTCCATTTTTGACAGTTTTGTGGGGTTTCATCACGATGAATTCCCCCTCGGACCTGTACTTTCCGCGGACATCTTGATAAACAAAAATAAAGCCCTCTCGAGTATAGAGCTCGTTGAAGAAAACGCGGCGGAAGTGTTTGGGACCGTAATACCGAACAGAATAGGGTGTTCGATATAGAATAATGGGGTATTTTTGCGTATTGTCCCGGGGCGTGTAGACCTGTGTGTAGAGCTCGACTCCGTCTCTCATAGCTACCATATACTCCGCTTTCTCATAGTAATCTCTTGTGTCGTACTTCTCCTGAGCCAGAAGGGCTGAGGAGATAAGACAGATACAAAAAGTGATAATGGCTTTCGACAATACACCGGTGCAATCTTTGTTTCTCATAGGACCTCCCGGGGATATCATTTATGCGCGTTCGCCAACCCAGTATTAACACACAGAACACTTAAGGTCAATTTCAAGCAGGATGGGAAAAAGATGAAAAATTTCTTATTAATCCTATGAAATCGATAAAAAATGTGTTATAATTTTTACATCAATCTCGGTTGGCTGGCTGGCGGAGATTGAGTCCTCCTTCAAACCCCCTTTGCTTATATCCCCCATCAGCCAGCATTTCTCTTTCTGAGCTTTTATGAAGCATTCATCGATAAGATGGATTATTCACGAGTTGAGGTCGCCGCAAAGGCAAAGCAGTGGCTCCTGAAGATGTAAAACTACCTCGAAGGAGCTACAATGAAGGCTTTGTGGTGAGATCGACGGGTAGGTTGGGTCGGCGCCCGAAGGGTAAAAGGAGCTGACAATATAAAAGTGAGTGTTTTTTTAAATGGTGGTGTCAGCTACTTTTATGAATAATTCATCTCATTGGATGAGTTCGAGGATCTTTTTCGTATCGCGAATGCCTTCCAGGATGCTCGGCAGCAATGAATGGATCTCCACATCGCTGTAATCACACCTCTCGATCTGGACGCCCTCATCTCCGATACAACACTCGATCTCTCTGACAATTTTAGCGTATTTCACCGGACTGTTTTTTCTCCGGGATTCAAAGTATGTCACCTGGAGCAGCATCTTTTCTTGCCCAGAAATAAAATGATTCAACACGACGATATGCTCTTCCTTGTTTTCTGCATTGCCATCCAGGTTGATATGGAACTCGCCCTTAATAAAACTGTCGTTTCCGAAACGCTCAAGTGCCGCGACCTCTTCATAGATTTCCCTAAGAAGGTCTGTGGGTCTCTTCGACTGGATCGACTCCCCAGCAGGTTTTTCGGAATAAAGAACGGATGGAAAAAATAAAAGAGACAATATAGCTACAGTGATAATGCCCATTCCCCTAAATAATACGAACGAAAATGATTGCGAATCCATCCGGATCTTATCCGTCGCTTCTATTAGAACGCAAACGGCGGACCCATTTCAAGTGATTTTTTTCTGTTTATTTCTCTTCACAGCTTCGGTAAAAAAAAAGGCATCCCCATCGTTCGGTTCCTTCGGGTCATGGATGGGTTCCCAGGCGATGCTTACGGGATGTGGGCCCTGCAAGAGTCCGAGGACATAACGGAACTGAGAGCTGGGCGCAAAGTAAAAGATCTTGCCATCTTCAAAATAGGGTTCTGGGATCTTGCTTCCCTCAACGGCAAACACGGCCTGGGCCACTTCTCGGCCCCCCGAATAGATGTGAATGACCTTATCCCCCCAGCGTGTTCGTCTCCCTTTCAGATCGCTGGCAAAAATCTTAACCGTGTAACTATCGATTTTGTGACTGATCACCTTCATGCACACTCCCTTTAGCTCTATCAATAGCCAAAACCAACCCTTCCGGGTGTTGCGATCCGAGCAATATTTTGCGCCCGCTGAGAAGGAATAATTGAACACCTCGATTTCCGCTCACATTGTAGGCTTTGCCCTCTGCGCCATAGCGGATACCCCATCCGCCATATTCCTTCAAAGGACGGTAGGTTCTCGCCTCATAGCTCTGAATGGCCTCTAGAGGCATCGTCCTGAATCGGCGATGGAAAGGGATAAAACGGATGTGGATACCATCCCCGCGAACCTCCGTTGTCAACCCTGCCGTATAGACCATTACAGGGAATATCAATCCGAACAGGATCCACATGCCGATCACCACAAGATCGGGTGCAGGCCGCGTTCCGAAAGGGACCTTGGATACGATCTGTTGGATGAAACTGTACCAAGCAAGGACCATCAGGAAAATAACGAAAACCCATATCCAAAGCTGGCGAAAACGTTGGACTTCCCGGAACAGAACGTCGTTTGTAGCCATGTAACTCTTACTCTTGGTTTATTATACTCGCTCCAGCGAATATTAACAGCGCTTTGGCCTATTCCTCATACAGGGATTCGATCATACCTGCGTATTTCTTTTCGATGATGTTCCTTTTGACCTTCAGAGTGGGTGTGATTTCTCCCTCTGAAATTTCGAGATCCCGGTCGAGAAGAGCGATCTTCTTGACCTTTTCGTAAGCAGCAAGATCCCGCAAGCTTTTATTCACCTCAGAGAGCACAAAATCGACGATTTCGTCCTTGGCCACCAGATCAGATCTATCGGAATGAGCAACCTCGTTGAGAGTCGCATATTCTTCCAGCTTTTCAAAATTGGGGACGATAAGAGCCGACATGAAACGCCTCCCCTCTCCGATCGCTACGGCTGTCGTGATATAGGGATTGGTTTTTAAAAGATTCTCGATCTGCTGCGGTGCGACGTTTTTTCCGCCCGCAGTCACGATAATATCCTTTTTCCGGTCTGTTATGACGAGGAATCCATCCTCATCCAGGTAGCCAATATCCCCGGAGTAGAACCACTCACCGCGAATGGCATTCCGGGTCTCTTCCTCCTTCTTGTAGTAACCCTTCATCACGTTCGGCCCTTTGATGAGGATCTCCCCATCATCGGCAATCTTCACTTCGACTCCGGGAATGGGCTTGCCGACAGTGCCTAATCTAACTGCATCAAGAGTGTTAAAGGACACCGCCGGTGAAGTCTCAGTAAGGCCGTAAGCTTCGAGGATCACGATTCCCATCGCATAGAAAAACTCG
>JASFEP010000468.1:0-3232 GCA_050124775.1 Candidatus Aminicenantota bacterium | reverse complement strand
CGGATCTCCGCCAACAATACCCCTTGCCCTAATCTCTCCCGTCTCATCGATAATTTCGTATTCGACCTGTAAGGTTTGCTCGAGCGAGGACAACAATTCCTGTGAGTCCCGAGCATCGAGGTACATCCCTCCCGTGGAATTAGCTATGGTCTCCAATTCCTTTTTTGCTTCCTCTTCCTTGATATCGAATCCTACTATGTGAACCTGGAGTTCGATGCCCGATTCTCTCAAAGCGGGAGCGATCGAATCGATATCGCCGCCACAGCTCTCTATACCGTCCGTGATCAGGATAATACTGCCGCTTTCGATCTCCTCAAAATCCTTACCCGCTTCAAGAACCGAAAAAACCAGCGGGGTTTTCCCTTTGGGTTGGATCGCATTCACTGTGTCGATCAATCTGTTTTTAGCGACGGGCCCGATGGGCACCGTGAGCTCTGTGTCCTGACAGGCCCGGCGATTATCTAGCCCGTAGCGATGTCCATACAAGCGCAGACCCACGTTCATTTCATCGGGGAGTCCCGCGATGATTTGTTCCAATACTTCCTTGGCGATGGCGATCTTGCTCACTCCTCGGATCTGGCCCCACATGGAGTTGGAAGCGTCTACGATCAGCTCCACATTTTTTGCCGCTCTTTTGATAGTTTCTTCCACAAAAACGACATCGATGGTACCCGGCCTCGAGACTTTTTCACGCATGTAAACAGGTATATGACCGCAGCAGAGTTCCAACATCAATGATCCGAGCGCTGTGGTGTAGATCGTCATGTTCGTTTCCTCTTGAGCGCCCTCCCAACTTCCATCATCGTTCTGGTTTTCGACGAGCAAACGACACATCCAGCTCTTCCATGTGTTCCAGTTTTCGCCGCCGGAGTTCAGCATAGCGCGTGTGGCATAATACCAATAGTAAAAAGGGTAACCCGCTCCCGGATCTTCGAATTCCCAAACAGGCGGATTATCTAACATATAACGCACAGTTGGGGGGATCAATGGATCATCGGCATATCCGCATAGCTGCAATCCCAATGTGCCGATCCCCGCACGGACACCCCCTGTTTCTCCGCTTCCGACTTTGTATGAAAAAGCCTGTTCCTCCTTATCGTAGGTCGCTCGCAAAAAGTCTGCAGCCTTTTGTAAGGACCATTCTGGTACTGTGAATCCGGCCATGAATCCCGCTTTGAGCGCCAATATTTGCCACCCAGTAATCGAGATGTCGCTATCGGTGCTGTCGGGTTCGTAGCGCCAGCCTCCATAATGGGGTGAATCGGCACTGATGGGGCCTGCGATAGCCTCTGGTTTGTGTTCCGTATTCTGTACCCTGGTGATCAAATTCAGGGCATCTTCGATGATCGGCTCAAGGCTGGGTTCATCCAGCTCAACCAGAGCTTCGATCAAAGCCAATGTGGCAATGCCATGTTCGTACATCGGATTATTCGTTTGGATCAATCCGCCATAATAGGCTGCGTCTTTGGTTCCCGGTTCATAATTCGAGGATGGCGTGTATTTGCTTTTGAGGAAGCTGATGGCTTGTGTGATGTTGGAGGAATACTTTTTTGGAACGCAATCCGCTCCAATAAATGCCATCAAGGCAAGTCCTGCGATGCCGGCGTTCCCCTCATACATGCCCGGCCAGTACCCTTCCTCGGTTTGCTTACGAGCGAGGAAATCCAATGCCTTAACGAGAGCTTGGCTAATCTCTTCGGGTGCTAGAGATGGTTTCGTGAATGGAGCGGACTTGAGAGTGTATGGCACATCCGTGTTGCCTCCGACACTGTTGACAGTGATGTAATACTGTCCGGGTGGGACCATCATCCTGACAAGCTTCTCATCATCATTTTCCTCTGTGATATCTGCCCTTTTCAGACGATTCCCATCGGCATTATACAATTCGATGAAAAAATTGACTGTATGGACAGCTGATAGATCAATGACCCAAACAGCAAAACCTGGTTCAGGGACGAGAATTGAGTACCAGTCAATGTCTTGATGAGGATTGGCGTATCCTGTCATTTTCAATTCATTCTTTAGCTCGTTGGCCTGGTCGAGCTCATCGTTCGGTTCGAACTCCTGCCCTTCCTGCCATGGGCCGAGAAGCTGGGTGCTGAGTGTGTATTTGTCCCTTTCGTTCTTTTCGCTCCCGATAGCTGAGATGTAGTAGGTTCCTTCAGTCACACCAAGATTAACGATCTTTTCCGGTTCATCTTCGTATACTGAATCCGCTGATTTTATTCTTTTGCCATCTGTATCGTAGATCTCGAAAAAAGTTTCTCCTCCAGAGACTCCGCTAAGCTCGATCCGGCAAATGCTTTTTCCAGATTCATTGACGATGAGCTTGTACCAGTCATAATCGCTCGGGTTTTGATAGATCCCTTCGATACTTTCCCCCAGAAGGAGATCATTGGCATGATCGCGGTCATCGTTCGGTTCGAACTCCTGCCCTTCCTGCCATGGGCCGAGAAGCTGGGTGCTGAGTGTGTATTTCTCCTTTTCATTCTTTTCGCTCCCCTGAACCTTGATGTAGTAGACGCCTTCGATAACACCAAAATTGATAATCTCTTCTGGGTCACCTTCGTATCCCACATCAGCCTGTTTTAAGACAACCCCTTTTTCATCGTGAACATATAGAGATGTTCCGACTTCAGGGACTCCGCTGAGGTCTATCCGGATGGTATTCTTTCCTGATTCAGCAATAACAAGTCTGTACCAGTCTTCATCGTACTCATTCTGAAGTAGCCCCTCGACACTTTCCCCAAGACGTAAATCGTTAGCTTCTTCGCGGCTGTTATTCGGCTCGGATTCGGTCTGAGGATAGGGCAGGCTTGGGATCGAAACAAAAATCATAAGGAGAAAAAATACAAATGGTGTTAGGTACTCCCTTGCTCTTGTCTTGAACATGGTCGAACCTCCTTTTTCAATGATTTATTGAACGTCTAGAGCCATGCATTCCTTATTTATAAAGATGTATGTTGATCTTTTTGCCTCTTGAAGAATCATTATTTTCTCGAAAAGTTCGGTCGAAATCACAAGCCGGGGGACACAGAAGCTGCGTCGCTATTTTTTTCTTTTCTTCTCTGCTACGTAGATGTAAAAGTTCATGATCGATGTGGAGGCGCATTTGAAACCTTTGGCAAATTGGGCGCACCATCCCTGGTCGATTTTCAGCCCACCATGGAAACCAATTCCGATTTCCTCTTTCCAGCAGTCCTCGAGCTCGACGGAGACGCCGACGCCTATC
>JASFEP010000467.1:0-3272 GCA_050124775.1 Candidatus Aminicenantota bacterium | reverse complement strand
CCATCGGTTATGAACCTTCGGTCGGGCTCGCCAAAAAGATCGGTGTCGAACTCACTCCAGAGGGTTACATCAAACATGATTCTTCGCATCGAACAAGCATTCCCGGTGTCTACTCTGCGGGTGACGTAGAAGGAGGATACAAGCAGATCGTGACTGCTGCCGGACAAGGATCGGAGGCAGCGCTGGCCATTTTTGAAGATCTCATCCATCCTTATTGGAAACAGAATACGGCGTGAATTCAAATTGTCGTGAATTTTCCTATCGTTCACACGACAGCGCTTCTCCACCCGAATAACACTGTGTAAACGCCATCCACCAGAAGAACTTTTTGATAGTGGCGTTCGTATAAACTATTGAAAAACGCTATAATGACAACAATAGCGTCGATCCATTTGACACGAAGTGAGAGGATTGTCATGAAAATTCTACTCTGGCTAATACTGCTAGTTCTCTGTTGGCCTTTAGCCTTGTTCGCTTTGATCCTTTATCCGATCATTTGGCTTCTGCTCATCCCGTTCAGACTTATAGGTATCACCGTGACAGCGGTTCTGGATTTCGTCAAGGCGGTCATCACCTTGCCAGCCAGACTGTTAAAAAAGATTTAAGTCGTCAATATTCCCCCGCTCGGTCTGGCCCATCACAACATCGTCTTACATCCCCCTATGAGGTGCACTTTGCTCCCATAGAGCCCATGTTGTGTTTTTCCCCGCATCATTTTGGTCATTCAGGATGTTTTCCGTCCCGATCTTTGGAAATCATTCATCTTGTCCTTGCATCTTAGGGACCAAAAAGTGTATTAATAGGACGGGCTTTATCAAATCAAAACGGGAGTAAAGCATTGTCGAAAAGGATTGGCATTATCGGGGGGATCAGTCATGAGTCTACGATCAAGTATTATGAATTCATCCTGAAAAAATATTATGCCAAGAAAAGGGACTATCATTATCCAGAAGTTATTATTTTCAGCCTGGACCTGGCAAAACTGGTGGGATTCGAAGAGCGCGGAGATATTGACGGATACATCCGTTATCTTGCTTCAGGAGTCAACTCTCTGGAAAAGTCGGGAGTGGAATTTATTCTCATCGCTGCCAATTCGCCTCATGCCGTCTTCGATATTCTTCAAAAAAAGGCATCTGTGCCGATGATCAGCATCGTGGAGATCACTGCGCAAGAGGCGAAAAGACTCAAGATGAAAAAATTGTTGCTCATCGGCATCAAGCACACGATGCAATCGCCCTTTTACCGGGATGTGTTTGCCGCTCACGGAATGGAGGTGATCACACCCTCGGAGAAGGAACAGGATGAGATCAACAGAATTATCTTCGAAGAACTGGTCCTGGGTATCTATAAAAACTCGACGCGGAATAAACTTCTCGATGTCATCAACAATTACGATGAAGACGGTGTTATTCTGGGGTGCACCGAGCTTTCACTGGCCCTCAATCAGGAGGATACGAAAATCAAGCTCCTGAACACACTGGAGCTTCACGCCCTCGCGGCCTTGGAATACTCCATCAAAGACTGAAAAGGATACTGTGGATGATTGATCTTGCAATAATTTCAGGCTCGGGTTTTTATGATTTTCCATGGCTGGAGAAGCCCAAGGAAAAGACTACCGAGACCTCCTTCGGTAAGGCATCCGTTTGGTTGGGGCGTGTGAAGCAGAAGAGAATCGCTTTTATCCCCAGGCATAGACCGGGACACACTCTTTTGCCCAATATGATCAATTTTAGAGCGAATCTGCTGGCGCTCAAGGAACTGGATGTCAAAGCTATCGTTTCAACGACCGTATGTGGCGTTCTCGATGTTTCATTGCCGCTAGCAAAGCCAATCGTTTTTTCCGACCTTTACTTTCCTGATAATCGGCTCCCCGATGGGGAGATATGCTCGATCTTCAGCGAGGAGGATGCGCCAGAGAGAGGCCATTTTCTATTCGACAGACCTTTCTCTGATGAACTCAGACAGCAACTCATTGATGCATCTGAAGATCCCATTGACGATGCTGTTTATGCCCATGTGAACGGGCCCAGATTCAACACCAAACCTGAGATCCGCTCTCTTCAGAGGTGCGCCTCCTTTATAAGTCAAACGGCCGGGCCCGAAGTGATTCTTGCGGGTGAACTCGAGATTCCCATCGCTCTTCTCGGCTTCGGCGTCGATTATGCAAATGGCGTGTCAGACATACCCACACCCGTCGAGATCTTGCGCTTGAATCTCGTCAACAGCAAGGGCGTATTCCTTTCCATCCTCGAAAAGCTGATCGAAAATTTCAAACAACCTCGTTTTGCGGGCTTTATCTATAGGTTCGATTGATCCGGGTGCTGGCAAGGAACTTTCAATAAGTGCAAAGGCTTGAAAGGTTTCGAGATGATCGGCGATACAGTTTCCCACTATAAGATGCTTGAAAAGATCGGAGAGGGGGGAATGGCGAGAGCATTCCATCCTCTTGGTATGAGTCGAGAAGAAAAAAAGCATTTCCGACAGGCTCCCGATCTTCTTTTGAACAACCAACCTTATGATTTCGGCTGGATCTGGAAAGGATGTGATACGCATATGTATTATGAATTCGCGAGTTATTTCGCATTTGTCCGTGATGATGAAAACACGTTGCGGCATTTACGAAAGGCTGTCGATTGCGGATGGGCAGAGTTGCCCCTGCTGGAGCGAGACCCGAGCTTTGCATCCCTCAGGAATCAATCTGTGTACTCAGATATAGTCAAATCTCTCGCCACGCGTGATCGCGTGCCCTAAATTAAGGCTTTTAGTTACTCTTAACAAGTCAAGGAGGCGATATGAGTAATGAACAACAACCTACTCCGGCTGTACCGGATGCTTCACGACAAGTGGCCGGTCCATCCACAGGACTTCTCATTACTGGAATTGTCGGTGGCATTTTCTCTCTGGCAAGCTTTTTTGCTCTCCTTATAGGAACCGGCCTGAGCACTGTTTGGGGGGAAGATATTCCCGATTACTATGCGGAAATTTGGGAGGGGGCTGCAGGCATAGGGAGTTCTTTCGTCGGAATTCTTGTGGCCGCATTCATCATTTATGCCGCGGTAAGGATGAAAGAGCTCAACCAGTGGGGAGTGGCAATGGCCGCGAGCGTTCTGGCCATGATCCCCTGCATCAGCCCGTGTTGCATATTAGGATTGCCTATCGGTATATGGTGTATAGTGGTGCTGACAAAGCCCGAGATCAAGGCCGCATTCCGATAATCCCTTCCATGGATGAGGTCCCTCATCCATCTAGGGAGTCGCCCACAAAAATATGCA
>JASFEP010000466.1:0-3278 GCA_050124775.1 Candidatus Aminicenantota bacterium | reverse complement strand
CATCCCTTTCGATTTTGGAGTGGAGATAGAATCCAAACCATTCCTATCATCCAACAAAGGTTTTCATATCGGCATCCACATGTCTTATACGGGAATGAGAAATTTGACTCCCACCCGCAGCTTGATGTTCGGTTGGGGAACATCGAGCGATCCTACACTTAGTTCGCTTCCTTTTTCGATCGGAGCTTTCTACCAGTGGGGCCAGGATGCAAGAGGCCAATACTACGATCAAGATCGAGAGATATTTGGGGTCAGACTCAATATCATCTTCTGAGCTTAATTTATCGCAAATTTTTCTGATGCCTATATCTATCTGTTTTCATCAAAGCAATTGCCATAGAATAGTTCGATCAGGAGATCAGACGAAAAATTCCGGGGGGACGTCTCTCAACCGGATAATATCCAAGACTTTTCCTTTGATGTCGAATCCCATCGGACAGTTCACAACGCACGTGGAGCAATCGGCACAGGCGATGGGATCATCTTTGATTGATCGGATATTTCTAAAAGCCGCGGGGAGGTCTCGATAGCCATAAGCATACATGTAGCAGCGCATAAGGGTCGGTATATCCGGGGCCTTTGTGCATTGTTTCAAGCAACTGCCGCATCCCTGACAAAAGAGGCTGTCTTTGTGGTTGATCCGCGCCAGCTTCAGATAAGCCTTCTCCTCCTCTGTCAGTTTGAGATCTTCCATGATAGACAGATTCGTTTCCAGCTGCGCGAATGTGGTAAACCCCGGGACCGCGGTGTGGATGTTCTCGTTTTGAAGGACCCATTTGAGGGCCGCCTTGGGATTGCTCGCTGCCACTTGTTTGTTATGGACCATCCAAGATTCACCGGTAATCGTCTTCATAGCGATGACGCCCATCCCCTTGTTCGCTGCGTAAGCCGCCGCTTCTTTTCTTTCTTCGATGTCTTTGATCTGAAAGTTATATGCAAGCATGACCATGTCATAAAAGTCGCTGTCAGCGGCCGCGCGCACAGCTTCTGGGACATAACTGTGTGTGGAGGCGCCCAAAAAACGGGCTTTGCCCGCCTTTTTGATTTTTTCCATCGATCTCATCAAGGGTTCGAACATGACCGATTCCTTTTTTGCGCAGAAGGGGAGATAAAATATATCCACATAATCCACATCCAGTCTCTTGAGGCTTCCCTCGAACTCCTTTTCGAATCTGCCGATATTGGTATCCTCTGAGAAAACGCCTGCTTTATAGTCTATGGGTTGCGGAATAACACCTGTGGCCAGGATGATGTCCTCTCTTTTGTAGTGCTTCAAGATCTTTCCGATAAATTCCTCCACGCGGCCGTTCGCGTAATATTGAGCGGTAGCGATATGGGAAATCCCCGCATCCAGAGCAGTTCTCGTGAGAGCCTCGGAAGTGGCATCCATGGTTCCCATACTCACGATCGGGAGTTTTATCCCCGTTTTTCCCAGCGTGCGATATACGAGTTTATATTCTTTCTCTTCTTGTATTCTTCTCGCAACATTCTCTGAAGCTCCAATGTGCGGAAGAGCCAACACACCTGCAATACTCACCAATCCTTTGGATAAAAAATTCCTTCGATTCACATAGGTATGAGTTTTGGTCATAGTTCACTCCCTTTATCTGAGTTGTCTGATTGGATCCTTATAATCCCGAAGATATTGTATTGATAACGGTTAGTCTTATCAACAAAAAATATCCGTATCTTTGGTGACTCGTTTGAATATTTGGGAATCCTTCTTCGAGAGTGATACAATAAACAAACGCGGATCAAAGAGGTCTTCAAAGGAGACGATACTATGAAAAATGTTTCCCTCTGCAGAAATCGTATTCTCGCGATCTTTATTGTGATGATGATGCTCGGTTTTGTTCTTGTGCCTGAAAGATTAGATGCCAAGGTTGTCAGGATCGAGGTCACAAGTCGGAAAGTGCTGTCCAAAACTCCGGATCATAGCCGCTTCGGTCCTTATGAGGTGATTAGGGGAATGTTGCACCTTGAGGTCGATCCGGATGACCCCGCCAACCAAAAGATCGTGGATATCAAACTGGCGAAGCGAAACTCTCGAGGCAATGTGGAATTCTCTACAGAATTCGAACTGCATAAACCCGTGGATGCTCGCATAGGGAATCACCGATTGCTCTATTTTGTCAACAACCGCGGAAACAAATTGGGGAACTACCATTTCAATTATCAGGCGGGAAAGAACTGGCTCTACAGCCAGGGATGGTCCTATTTGTGGTGTGGATGGAACTGTGATGTCATTCCCAGTGACCGTGCTTTGAATATCTATGTGCCGGTGGCAAAAGAAAACGGCGAAATCATAACGGGCAAAGTTCTGTGCGAGATCTATTCTTATGCAGACGAGATCACTTACAGTCAGCCGCTTGTTTGGGGAGGTTCGATCGCTTATATGCCCGTCGATATGAATGATCCGCAGGCCACGCTGAGCAAGCGTCCATATCGATGGGAGGATCCTGTGGAAATACCCCGAGACTCATGGTCCTTTGCGCGGTTCGACGACGGCCGTGTCGTTCCCGATCCCGGTTATCTCTATATCAAAGAAGGTTTTACGCCCGGATGGCTGTACGATCTTGTTTATACCGCAAAAGATCCAAAAATAACAGGGCTGGGTTTGGCAGCTATCCGTGATGTGGCGTCATTCTTCAAGTATGAAGCCACCGATGAAAGAGGCATCATCAATCCCCTGGCAGATGTTATCGAGCGTGCCTATGCCTGGGGACATTCTCAATCGGCCCGGCTGTTGAATCATTTTGTTTACCAGGACTTCAACGGTGATGAAAACAAACGATTGGTGTTCGACGGGATCATCGCCAATTGTCCTGGCGCAGGAAAAGGTCAGTTCAACTCCCGGTTTGCTCAAACCACACGTCATGGGAGTCATCTGGAGGACCATCTTTACCCGATCGATTTTTTCCCTTTCACCACGGTTGAGCAGGTCGACCCAGTCACGGGAGAGCGGGGAGACAATTTGGCCATGGCACGCAAGTCCGGTTTTTTACCGAAAATGTTCTACATCAACACCTCAACCGATTACTGGACAAGGGCGGCTTCGCTGCTACACACGGATGTCGAAGGAACAAAGGATGCAGAGATCGATACCGATGTGCGGATGTATATGATCGCCGGCAGGGCTCACACAGATGCACGTGTGGGCTTTATCGGGCGGGCCCTATTGACGGCTATAGATTTATGGGTAAGTCAGGGTGCCGAACCACCAGAGTCTCGTATCCCTAGGATATCAGACGGTACTTTGGTCGACCTGGAGGCGTATC
>JASFEP010000465.1:0-3282 GCA_050124775.1 Candidatus Aminicenantota bacterium | reverse complement strand
AATACAAAACTGGTGATCGTAAATCATGCCTCAAATGTCATCGGAACGATCCAGCCGATCAAAGAGATCGGTGAGTTGTGCCGGAAACATGGGGTTCCCTTTGCGGTAGATGCGTCTCAATCCGCAGGAAAAATACCTGTAGACATCGAAGAGCTGAATATTGATATCGTCGCGTTCACAGGCCATAAATCTCTTCTTGGGCCCACCGGTATAGGCGGGCTCTATGTGAGAGAGGGAGTTGATATCAAACACACGCGAGCCGGTGGAACCGGAGTCCGGTCGGCCGTCCGAACTCATCTGGACGAGTATCCTTACAGGTTGGAGTACGGTACACACAACACCCTCGGGATCGCCGGACTCAATGCAGGCATCAAATGGATCCAAAAAATGGACATGGACAAGCTCCATGAGCACGAGATGTTGCTTACGACCCGGCTTAGGGATGGTCTCAAAGATGTAGAGGGTGTCACCCTTTATTGTCAAGACGATCTCTCGGGCCACATCAGTGTTTTCTTATTCAACATAAACGGATTCGAAGCCATGAATACAGGAACGATGCTCGATGTGGATTACAACATTGCATGCAGGACGGGTCTTCATTGTGCGCCCCTCGTCCATAAGCAGCTGGGCCTCATCGATATTCACGGGGGTGTCCGATTCGGTATTGGGCCCTTTAACACTGAAGAACACATCCAGATCGCTGTCGATGCCGTCAAAGAGATTGCCCGGTCGCGTCTTCGATGATCGCGCGCGGTCCTTTCGGCTCACCATGTTCTATCCGGTTTGTTTTTCAGTACAGGGAATGCCGAAAAATGATGAACTGCCGGTGCGAACAGGTCAATAAGATTTCTGAAGACTGTCAAGGGAGAACGATGGCATCTGCGACGATTTCGGAGACTGTTTTGATTTCAATATCCAATTTATAGTGCTTGTTCAGCTCCATGAGCTGATCGATGCAGTTGTGGCAAGGTGTAGCCACAACTTTGGCTCCAGTGGCACGGATCTGTTCCGCTTTGATTTTGCCGGCTTCAAGACGTCTTTTCGAAAAACGTGTCATTGCCAACTGCCCTCCGCCGCCACCGCAGCAGAAATTCTTTTCCCTGTTAGGCGTCATCTCGATAAAATTTGACACAGCTTGCTGGAGAATAAAACGTTGTTCCTCCACAATCCCGCCCAATCTCACCAAATTGCATGGATCATGAAGAGTTACAGTTGTGGAATTTTTTTCAGGATTAAGTTCGATGCGCGCATCGCGGATATATGCGGCAATAGTCTGAAGGATACTTTTCACTTGAAATCCATACGTCCTCTGTAACCACTCGGGTGCTTCCCAGCGGTTGGAATTGAAACCGTGACCACATTCAGCAAGGATCAGCTCTTCACATCCCAGTTCTTCAAGAGCATCGATCAGTCGCTCGGACAGAATGCCTGCCGCGCGATCATCGCCGCTGTACAGGCCGTAGTTCGTCACATCGAAATTCTCACTGGAAAATGTCCAACTTTCCCCTGCGGCATAAAAGATCTTTCCGACGGCAGAGATAGAGAGGGGGAAAAACATGGCTTCTCTGGGATTGATCGAGTAGAGCAGCCGGGATCCTTTTTCATCCACAGGAAGACGAGCCTTGGGGTCATCGACATCCTGCTGGAGCTCCTCCTCCAGCCATTCGACCGTTTCCAGCCAGTCCTCCTTGGAGATTCCCATGTTGTTACCCTTATCGATGGCCGTCTGGACGGTGGACTGCAATCCGGGCGGTACGAGTCCCACAGAGGCCAGAGCTCCTCTCGCTGCACGGATGATGTAAGGGATGTTGATTCCCATTGTGCAGTTTATAGTACAGCGCCCACACAAACTGCATCGTCCGAAGAGAGAATCGGCCCACTCTTCGATCAATCGATTGCTGAGCGATTCCGCGCCAACGAGACCGGGCATCTTTTTCCCGAACCAGTCCATGTGTTTTTTGAAAATTTTTGTCACTAGAGCCAATTTGTAAGCGGGAATGGCTTCTTTTTCATCAAGGGCAAGATAATAGTGACAGGAATCGGCACAGAGCCCGCAATGGGCACAGGTATTCAGGTAAGCGACGTCATCGAAATGAATTGCCTTTTTAAGCTCCGAAAGAATTTGTTCCCTCTCTTCGGCGGAGAGATTCCTTATTTTTTCTTTGTATTCATCGATTCTGTCTGCTGACTGAGTCATTGCTTGAGCTCCAGCGGTTTCTGCTTTTGTTGAAAAACTCCCCGCCTTCCGAAAAAATATCCGAAGAGTATTCGGCTGTAGAAGAAGAAAAAGCAATGACGAATCTTTCCCACCGGCATGTAGATTACCAAAATAATGGATTGTGCATAGAATATCGGCCGGATTCCCGGTAAAAACGAATCCAGAAAGGCGAGAAGAACAAAAAGATCGACGAAAACATTGGCCACATAATCATCCGGACAACTGAGTTTCCGCATAGTCTTCACTAAACTTCTTTTTATGCCGAGAGCCACTCCGCATGCGAGGCCGCAGACCATAAAAATTTTCAATACATTCAAGGGAAAACTACCTATAGGCCACATAAAGATTTTGAAGAGCAAATAACCAAAGGCAGCAAAGATGCCGAAGTGGTAACCGAATCCGGCCAAATATGTCCACAGATGTTTTTGTGCGCTTTCTTTTTCCCAGGGCATCATCCCCTTACCGAAGGCATAAAGGATCCCCTTCTTCCAGCTGCCGCGGGGAGCAGAAAGAAGTCTTTTTCTTCCGAAAGTACGGGTTTTGATGAGTAAATATATGAGGATGGCCGAAGAAAGTACGAAGGAAAAAATGACACCGTATCGCAGGGCTGTGATCATCAAAAAAATCTGTTCACACGCAGCCATCGGGTTTAGGTAAACCCGCGAGCTTACACGCACCTTTTGCGGGTCCGGAAGGAAAAAGCTCAAATATGTATTTCAGCGAGAATCCAGAGTTTTTACAGACCTTCCGCACCATGGGAGCCAGTTTTTTTTCTTGGTAATAGCTTCTAATGTAATGGATGACTTTCCAGTGATCTTCCGTCAAGTCATCCAACCCTTCTTCAGCCCTGGCAAGAGCCAGAGCAACTGTTTCGTTCCATTCGTCCGGATTCATCATGAATCCATCTTCATTCAGTTCGAAGGTCTTTCCCTCAACAGCGATTTGGGGCATCGATCAGTCCTTCCCTTAATTTATAACGCGAGATTATAGCATACATTTCTTTACACGTAAAACTCAAATCTGAATCTATAATGAAGTACACTTACAGTGTTTCAATTGGTGGT
>JASFEP010000464.1:0-3298 GCA_050124775.1 Candidatus Aminicenantota bacterium | reverse complement strand
AACATATTGGGATCGAACGTCAGGTCGAGCCCGAAGGCATCGATGAGGCTCGTGTTTCCCACGATCCTCACTTCAAAGGTCACATTTTCTCCATTGCTTCCCGAATTTTTGTTGGCTGCAATATGAATTTCATTCGCATCGGAGGGCGGTGGAGGCGGGGCCGTTTCTCTGACCTCAAGATTCACCCGCACCTCTTCCGGATCATTGGTGGCGTTCGGGTCGCTGACTATGATCGATCCCGAATAATTGCCGCGGTTCATTTCTTGACTGTCCACGATGACATCATGGGTTCTGCGCGCCCCTTGCACACTCCCGCTCGTGGGTGAAACCGTGAGCCAATCCGCATCCCAGGTGATGTCATACGTCAGTGTTCCCTCCCCGACGTTGCTGACATAGATCTTCTGGACCGGAGGATTTAAAGCACCGATCTGCGCTATAAATTGAAGATTCAGAGGGTCGACCTCGATCGTTGGAGGGGGTTGATCTCTGACCGTAACAGTCACATTCACTCTTTCTGGACTATTGCTCGCATCGTCGTCTCTGATCGTAATATGACCTCTGTGTGTCCCTTCCGACAGATCCAAGGAATCGATCAACACGATATGGGACCGGACGACACCCCCCGAACTCCCGCTGGACGGATTCACAACGATCCAGGGCACATCTGCAGTGATCTCATAATTCAATACCATACCGCCGGAATTCCGGATCTCGATCTCCTGAGTGGCGGGATTCGCTCCCCCTAGCTCGGCAAGGAAAGAAAGCTGAGTGGGAGTGACAGATATTTCTGGGGGAGGGTCGTCGGTCACCTGCAAGCTCACATCGATCGTCTGCGGGCTGTTGTAGCATTCATTGCTCTGGATGGTGATCTTTGCAATATAGGGTTCTTCCCTGGATTCCAGGCCTTCCTTGTCCACTGTGATCTCGTGTTGTACTAGCTCCGAAACGGAGGTGCCGCTCGAGGGCGAGATGGTCAGCCAATCATAATCATAATAATCGGCATCGTCCGAAATTGTATATGCAAGCGTCCGGCTTCCTACATTCTTTATGCCGAGGACCTGGGTGGAAGGATTTGCCGCAAACTCGGATACGGTAAACGACAGGTCGAACGTGTCCACCCAAATGACAGGCAATTCCCACACGTCGGCATCCGGTTCTGTCGGCGATTTCTTGCAATTTGCCGGGAAGAACAGGCTCAAACATATGAGAAGCGCAACGCCCTTCAGATACTTGTATCGCATCGGCCAATACTCCTATTCAATACATTATTCATTAAAATGACGCAACCTGATGATTTTTTCCACTTTAATAATCTCTGTTTGTGTTACTTCTCGATCAGCGATCATTGGACTTTGGCTTTGGCAGTCTGGATTACATATTGAAGCAGGTCGTCTGTCAATCTCATGATTTCGACATCCCCTCCCCCTCCATGTGCGTTGAAGACGAGATAGAACAGGACACCGGGCTCCGTTTCCATAATCTCGCTCATACCAAAACCACCGACCTTCAGCCTTCCCGGTTTCACTTCGGAACCGTCGAGAAGGACAAAATCCTCCGTCAACACCCCACGCTCCACACAGACGAAGCTCAGGTTCTCGGTGGAATATTCAAGAACAAGACCGAAGGCTTTCATCAGAAACGCTGTGTTTACTCGTACAGGCACTCGTACTGTGCCGTCAGACATCGTGCGGGACTTGCCCAGATTAAGGAAACGGGATATCACCCATGGCTCATCCAATCGTGTGAATGAAGCATCCATCGGAATCGCATAGCTGAGATCTCCGTAAGCGTTCAATACGGCAATAGGAAGAGACATATTCGCGCCTCTTCTCACTTTGAACACTAAAACAGCGAGTGAACCCGCTTCCCTGCTTCGAATGGACACCTCACTCGCGCCTTCCACGGAGACCAATCCCTCAGCCATGGCCATTCCCCGCACATAGTCAAAGTCTGCGGTGAGCGTGCTGTGTCTGACCCCTAAATACTCCAGAAGCCCAGACGGATAGGCCAAGTCAAAACCGAAGGAACGGACCCCAAAGGGATTCGTCAAGATGACCGGCACAGAAACGATCTCATCAGAAAGTCCGACAACTGCAAGTGGATAGAGCAGCCCGCCTGAAGGCATGTCATCCGTTCGACGCCGCCTATCCCTCTCTTCTTCCAAACCGGGTCTGTCAAAATTTCTGGGTGTGGTCTTAAACAAAGAGGCTGCATCAGCACAGCAGGGTGGGAGCACGCGTCTTCCGAGAAAATGTTCGAAGATTTGCTGCGAGTCTCCCGGAGTCGTCACGTCGCTGCAGTTCGCATCGGATGTCATCTCTTGACAGATATCCGGGGTAATCCTACCCAAAAATATCTCGAACGCCATTTGCGCATCTCCGGGTGTGATATTGCCGTTATCATCGACATCACCCAGGACTGAGCAGGGTTTATACGTAAAAGTCACACTGCAAGGATCCGGGACATACTCGATAAAATCCTGTATAAAACCATCGGCGATGATATCCATTTCCGTTTCGACAGGAAATGTCAGGCATCTGACCTGAAGGTTTATTCGGATCACGCTCCCCTGGCTGCCGGGAGCGATGGGAGTTCCCCCCCCTACCACGCCCTGCACGTGGATATGTCCCGGCGAGGACTCCGTGCCTGTGAGGATACTCCAATCCGAGGTCAGCGTGCCTGGAATAGCGTTAGAAAAAATTAGCATCGTTTCGTCGAAATTGACATCGAATTCAAAGGAACTCACTTGCTGTTTATTGTGAAAGATCCCGACATGAGTCATAAAATGACTGCCTGCGGCTCCTTCGGGTGAGCTCAAGACCAGGCGGACCTCCCCATTCAAAATCGCGTTGTCCTGCTCCGTGGCTGTGATATCCAGATCCGGAACTTCTGCGGCGCTGAGCCGGAAGGTGGCTATCCCGTCATCGATATCCGCATCCTCTGCGGCCTCGAGAACGACCTCCTGGTCTTGATCCCAATCGGAAGAGGTAAAAACAAGGCTGGAACCCGACTGGATCGTGATATCCGAATCGCCGCTCACCCGGCTCACCGTCACGTTCACATCGGATGGAGGTTGGGCCTCGAGCCTCACGAAGAAGGATGCGGTCTCTCCCTCAGGAACGATGACCGAATCCGTGTTCGTCACGAAGTTCAACTCATCGTTATCCTGCTCGGTTGCCGTCACGTTCTTGTCGGGAACGTCTGTAGCGCTGATCTGAATGGTCGCTGTTCCATCGGTGATATCCACATCCTCTGCGGCCTCGCAAACGACCTCCTGGTCTTGATCCCAATCGGAAGA
>JASFEP010000463.1:0-3303 GCA_050124775.1 Candidatus Aminicenantota bacterium | reverse complement strand
GCGCTCACGATTAAAAGAGAACCGGAAAAAATGATAAATGCTTTTTTCAACATAATTATGACACTCCCGAAAATTTTTTGATTATCAACGAGAATTCCTTTTTTTCGGCCAACAGACGAACTCCATTCTCCAATGTGAAGTTTTAATTTAAGGTGCCATTCCGCAACCGACAATAGGTCTTAAGTCACAGATTCAAAATTAGGATACTAGTCCTAGTGTAGGTTTTGATGATTTTAACTTTGAGGAAGGCCAAGGGTGCGATCTGCCATTGCCATACCGCTCAGGAATGCCCCTTTGATCCTGGACGCTTGGCACCTGTTGTCCCAGACACACAGCTGCATTTTTTACAAATATTCTAGCTGGAGTGCTTTTTTGCGCTTGCATGGCGCAAACGGTCCGCTTTGGCGCATCCGGGCGTCTGGGCAGCTTTAAGTCTGAATCCCACTGAAAAAAGGGGTGGCTGAAAACTTGCCAGCCACATCTAGAGCAGCTCTCATATCTAAATTATAGAGTGGATCCGGTTCAGGGGAGACCGGATGCTTTTCCCGCGCTTGCTGGATTAGATGATCTTGTAGCCCTGCTCCTTACTGAGTATGGAAGAAGAGACATTGAGCATGACACCGTAGATCACTTTTGATGCGATATCGGCCACCGTGTAGATCGTCTGCTGTGCAACGATGGTAAAACCATACTCCGCCCAGCCGAATTTCATCAGGAGAGGCATAATGTAGGCGATAGGATAAAGCCACCAGGAAACATAAAAGAGAGGAAGAATCTTTCCGAAGAGTCCTTGGGCAGCCGACCCCTCCATATTTGCTTTCCCTTCGCGAATCACCCGGGTAATCAGTACCAGAACGAAGATAAAAAACACTGTTGATATGGCAGCCCACAGAAGCCAGGCCGTGAGATCTTCATTGATTCGGCCGGGCTCATAGAACTGACCGACATATCCGGTTAAGATCATCAAGACGCCCGCGACGCTAAAACGGATCATGTAGCGTTTGCGTGCCGCTCCGACAATTTCGGCAACGAAAAGGATCTGGAACAAAAGCATAGGAACATCGATCATCCAGTTCAGGTATCGATAACCATTGGTAAAGAGAGCCGCTCCTTCCCGCAGTTCGTAAACAGCGCCATTAAAGATGTGGGCCGTCATCCAACTCTGTTTCTGCATATAGAGCAGCAGAAAAGCCGACGTCATGACCACGACCGATATTACAGAGGAAATCCGGTATTTCGGCAGGTTGTCATTTTTTGTGAAAATGAAATAGAAAAATGCAGCCGCCATCGCCGCATAGCCAAGAGTCAAGGTATGCGCCACGATTTCAAAGGCTTCCACAGACATTGTGAATTGAGAAGGATCCAATTGAACCTCCAAAACTGTTTTTTTATCAGTTGAAATATTATTCAGAAACCATACGCGTGTCAAATGATGAACCAATAATTCCGGAATTTGTACCGGCATTGTAGGGAATTACATATGAACACCTAGAAACAGGAGCTGACAACAATGGGCTTTGATTAGCGATGCTTGATTTTTTTTAGGGTCTACAACGCTATTTTTCGGTAGCTAATGACTCGGGGATGGATACGCGGATCAGTCCCCTGAAATCCCCCAGTTCGTATCCTGTTGCCCTGTCGTCGGGATAATTCTCGTCCAGGGATTGACGGACTTCGGGATCGAATCCCGCCTTATTGCCGTGGCATTTCAAGCACAATTCCGACACCGTTAGAGGTTCGTAATATCTGTATTTTCCCTTCTCCTCGATGCGCTGGATATAATTGGCTGGCAGTTTCCCATCTTCCCGGAAATTTTGTTCAAAGTATCGCAAAGCCGCTGTCTCCTCTTTATCTGGGGCATTCTCCGGATTCCTGTATTTGAAGGATGTCCTCTTGATTTTTACTCCTCGGGGGAGCTTTTCTTCCACATCTGCGGTTAAAGGCTGGGCAATGGAGGCACATGCTTCAAAAGCCTCCAGGATGTCGTTATTCTCAAGAGCCTGCATAAGATGGGTCTTCAAATCTTTCATGAGAACCATTGCTGAAGACCTGCCGATTTCGGCGATCTCGGTTCTCTGACTGGCCGATGATTCCTGAGTCCTGTTGTTGCATCCTAAATAAGGAAACAGGAAAATAAAAAAGACCGGGCTCATTTTTAAAGCGATAAAAATTGCTTTTTTTACTGGCGACAAGCTTATTTCCGATTTACGCAATGCCCACCTCCGATATGTTGAATGAAGATTATCACAGTCAAAACAAGGCCGTCAACGACCCTTTCGACCTCTCGGAAACCATCAGGATTTCCTGTTGGAAGATTAGATGCACAGACGGACGTTCAGTCCAAATATCTGCCGGAGGTGGGCGGATGATACTTCCGGTGATCAAGACATAAATATGAGAGTAGAATTGGATGCGATCACCAACACAAATCAGTGTTTGTGTTTTTTCAAGTATGATTCTTTGAAATTTTGGACCGCCGCTCTCAAATTGGTTACGTTGTCGAGATCCGTCGATTGCTTCGTTTTCATGGCATAAACGAGAATTTCATGACAAAAAGCAAGATTTGTCATCAGAGTTTTGGATGCATCGGGGTCGCTTTTGTCAACAAGCTTCAGTCTTTGGGTCATGAAATACTGGCTAACGATATGTTGCATCTCCTCAGCGTGTTTTTCCTTGTTCATCACCCAACGAATGATTTGATTCATGTTTTGCGGGCTTTCTTTGGACAGAGCCGTGATCTGATCGATCGCTTTTTCGATAGTGGCTATATGCTCTACCAACATGTTAAACCGCATTTCATCGTTGTAGATGCCGCAGGGGACTTCACAGTGTGAGAACATTACGGGTTTGAGCAGAAGCATCATCGCTGCAAAAAGGATCAAAGCCGTAATTTTTTTCATTTTCTTTCCTCCCGAAAATAGAGTTTTCACAAATTATACATTAATCCGATGAGAAATGTGCGACTATTTGGATCGAAAGATACAGGATTTGAACTCGTGATTTTAACTGAAAAAATTATAAAGAAGTGATCGAACTTGCGCTAGAAAACTATAAGAAATTAACCGAAAAGATTATATGATTTATGGAGATGCAATTACGATGGGAAGTTTAACAGGGTAATTGTTTGTACGACCTAATGCGTCCGTAAATCTGGCGGACCACTCGTAATTTCCGAGTGGGGCGTTATTCGGGATGGTCAGACCTGCTGTAAGCTTCCAATAACCTATTGTTACCGAAGGACTGAAAGAATCGCTGTATACGATCTGTCCATTCCTGCAGACCGCCCACTCCCAGTTGCCCAAA
>JASFEP010000462.1:0-3319 GCA_050124775.1 Candidatus Aminicenantota bacterium | reverse complement strand
GTTCTCATTATCGACAGGTTTGGCGGACGAAAAAACCACGAATGAAAAGAAGAACAAGGTGGCGATGGAGGTCGGTGCAGGAGTGGCGACATACACAAGCAAGGGTTACGGAAGCGGTTTCCGCTATGGTTTGGGATTGCTCACTCATTTATCGAAAAGGGTCGCTTTGGAATTCCTGCTCGAGCGCTACACGGTTTCTGTAGATGAGGAGGCCGAAGAATTGAGTGCCGGAAAGCTGCAAGTGACGCCGCTACTATTCAACTTGCAGCTTCACTTTTCAGCAGATAAGGCTTTTTCCCCGTATGCACTGATTGGCGTGGGGTTTTATTTCTTTCATTTCCAACCCGAAGGACTGGAAGAAGGCGGGGAGCAGGAGGAGGATCTCGTCGACCGCTTTTCCCTCCTTATCGGTGGGGGAGCAGAGTATCACGTCTCCAGGAAAGTTGCCTTTCACGCAGAACTGAGATATTGCTTCGTTAAAACATGGGTGGCACCCGTCGGGCAGATCGATTTCGAGCCTGACGAAGAGACCAAGATCACTCCCAATTCTCTGGTGTTATCCTTAGGGATCAGATACTACTTTTGATCTGTCCTTAGCCCTTCTCAAAGAAAAGAAGAGTTTTCCGTTTGTGTTGACTTAATTTGCCTCCGTTTGGTATTTTTATACCTAGTTCAAACGGCGATCCCGGCGATAAAGGAGGGCAAAAGATGCAAGCTTCGGTCCATCTCGTAGCACGATTTTTAATCGCATTTATTTTTTTGATGAGCGGCCTGGGGAAAATCGCGAACGTCTCGGGAACACAGCAATATATGGAGCAACACGGGATGCCTTTCACACTCCTTTTCTTGATCGGGGCCGTCGCTGTGGAACTGCTGGGCGGACTATCCTTACTGACGGGATATAAAACCAGATTAGGTGCATTTCTTTTGTTCCTCTTTTTGATTCCTACAACATTGATCTTCCACACAAAATTTTCGGATCAAACCCAGGTCATCATGTTTATGAAGAACCTGGCCATAATGGGAGGTCTTCTTCTTTGCGTGACTTATGGCGCAGGAAAAATAAGCCTGGACGCATTCAAATCTGCGAAATAGCAGTGTACGAAAAGCGCCCCGGAATCGAACCCATAGGGAACACTTCACTGATTTTCAATCTGAAGATGTGGATTTTATTCCATAGATTTTCGTATCTCTGCACCGTCATGTAAAATATTTTTACTTTATCTTCCAAGATATCCATTCGTCCCCCTGGATTTTCTCCTCTATCATGGCATGCTTTTTGCTGATTTTATTTCAAATTATGTCTTGCCGAGAAAATCAAGTAAAACTTCGTATCAAAGGAGGGCAAAAATCATGAAAAAGGCTTTAGGATCCATCATTCTTGTTTTTTTATTCACTTTGTCAGTCACTGCGGCAGAGCCGATTGTCGAGGCGGCTAAAGACGGGGATTTTCAGAGCGTAAAAAATATCCTTGAAAACGAGCCGGCAAAGATCGATGCCAAGGATGAAGAGGGATATACGCCTCTCCACTGGGCTTGTATGCGCGCCCATTGGGACATCGCCAACTATTTGATCGAACGGGGTGCGGACCTGAATGTGGTCGGCGGAGACGGGGGGACACAGATCAACTGGGCCGTTCATCACGACAATGTGGATATCATCAAAGCCCTTATCGATAAAGGAGCCAAGCTCAATATCCGGAACCAGTGGGGCATGACCGAACTGCACACAGCCATATGGCGGGGGAATATCCATGTCGTGGAATATCTGCTCGACCACGGTTCAGACCCGAACATTAAAACCAACGAAGGCTGGACGGCCATGCATTATGCGTACCGCAGCGGGCATGACAATGTCATCGCGCTTCTAAAAAAAAGAGGCGTGTCCATGACCGATAAAGACGATATGGGCCGCACACCCCGGTACCTCTACTTTAAAAAACCGAATCCGATAGAGATGTCAGAAGCCGAGCTTGGAGAATATGAAGGTAAATATTATGTGGGGAATTACCTGCTTCTCGAAGTATGGAGAGAGGGGAACCGGCTAAAAGTCATGGAATTCGGACCCGATGAGGTCTATCCCGTCGCCAAGGACTTTTTTTATTTCAAGAAGGCACCCTGGACCCTGATCTTCAGCCGTGATGAGAACGGAAAGGTCCATCACGCCCAGCTATCATTTATCAGGCGGTCCTACACGATCGTGAAAAAATAGTGAAGCCCATCTGAGAAAAACAATGAAAAAATTTCACCTTGTAATCATCATTCTTTTTCTGGCAGTGATTATCCTGGCGTATTGTTCAAAGACCGATAATTTTCCCCAACTCCAAGGGCCCTATTTGGGTCAAACTCCTCCAGGAGCAGAACCGGAAATTTTCGCTCCAGGCCTCATAACCACTCATTATTCGCAGAGTTATATCGCTTTTTTGAATGACGCTCGAGTTTGTGTTTATTCGGCTGGCACCGAAAACGGTCACGAAACGTATTACACATACGAAAAAAACAGGCGTTGGACGACACCGCAACGAGCACCCTTTGAAGAGCTCGAAGGCCACCCCAATTACACAACGGGTCCGCATGGCCGAAAGGTGTATTTCCACTCGGGAAGGCCCACTCATCCGGATGACACCCGAGAGGAAGATAACATCTGGACGATCGAATGGATGGGATCTGGTTGGGCAGAACCGCAGGCGCTCCCGTCACCGGCCAACTCGGATTACGGCGAGGCCTATCCATCGGCGACACAAGATGGCACAGTCTACTTCTTCACATGGAGGAGAGAGGGTTGCCGGGGCGATGATATTTGGGTCAGCCGATGTGTAGACGGACAATACCAGGAAGCAGAACGTCTCCCATGGCCCATCAACACGGATTTTATCGAATACGATCCTTATGTTGCTCCTGATGAAAGCTATCTCATTTTCGGCTCGGACCGTCCGGGAGGCTTCGGACAAAGTGATAATTATATCTGCTTCCGGAAAGAAGATGGAAACTGGACACACCCCATAAATCTGGGTCGCCCGCTGAACTCTTCCAGCTATGATCTCTGTGCAAACGGAACGCCGGACGGCAAGTATTTCTTTTTCACGAGCGGCAGAAAAACAGAGGTCGACAAGGGTTCCATCGGGAAAAAGTCCGGTGAAGAACCGGCGCAGGATTCCGATCTTTATTGGGTGGACTTTGCCTTTATCAGAGACCTCAAAAACACTGTGTTCGTGAAACAGAATGCCGCAGAAATCATCAAGAAAGAATACGAAAAACATGGAATTCAGTCTGCCGTCGATACATTGCATACACTCCATTCGCATCAAAAGGATAGAACC
>JASFEP010000461.1:0-3364 GCA_050124775.1 Candidatus Aminicenantota bacterium | reverse complement strand
TGGACCGGGTGCGATGTTTGCGACAGATCATTCAGGACAAATATATGGCTTGTCATCAGATAAAAAAGGAGTCTATAAGTACAGTGGAACACCCGGGAAGTGGACTAAAGTCGGTGGGGCAGCAAGCCAAATATATGCAGGCGGAAATAAACTGTACGCCACGAATCCTGATACGGGCGACATTTACCAGTACTTTCAAAATACCGGTAAATGGGAAAAAGTGGGTGGTCCTGGAAAAATGTTTGCAGTCAGTTTCACAGGACAGCTTTTCGGCGTATCTCCGGACGGAAAAGGAATCTATAAGTATTCGGAAACAACAGGAAAATGGAACAAGGTCGGCGACGCAGCGAGCGCAATCGTTGTGGGAGAAGATACGATTTATGCAAAAAATCCGGAAACACATGAGCTCTATATGCGCAAACTAAGCACACTGGACGAGGCTCCTTCGGCTCTACTGAAGAAAGTGGACACAGATACATCAGCAAAGGTTAAAGAAGTAGCAGGGTATCAGATTGGCCTATCCGGTCAAGACTACGGGAGTGGCGAACGGCTTGTAGCCAGAGGAGATGTTTATGACGCAAAAGCACGTCGGATAACTGGACAGATTCTTATTTATTCCGGGGATAAAATGATAGGTTATGCCAAAGTCATAAGTGGATATTTCAAGCTGTACAACCTGGATCCCGGCGACTATCGGTTACGTTTCACTTCTCATGACGGCAACAAACATGCAGAAAGTGATATTTCGATTCTCGCCGATCACACTTTGATTAAAATCGTCCTTCAAGCACGGTGATCGGCCAAATTCTTATAGGGAGGTAATAATGAAGAGGCTCTTGATCAAGGAAATTTGTCTCACTCATTTGGCGGTCCTTTTAATCTTATTGATCATGGCGGGAGGTGTCGTATTTTCTGACGAAGAGCTAAGATGGACAACCGACCCAATCGATGGTACAGAGCTCCGACTTCGGTCTATTTCTATAGCCTTGGATCAAAAGGGGAAGCCACACATCGCTTATGCCCTCAAACATAAAAGCGGCGGAGGAATTCTTAAACACGCAATCAGATTGATACCGAGCTGGGATACTCGGATAATTGATAATCCCGGAGATGTTTATGCCGCAACCTTAGCCTTAGATTCGTCCGGTTATCCTCATATCGCCTATTATGATGCATTGCATCAGCATTTGCGGTTTACTAACTGGGACGGCTCTTCCTGGAACAAACAGATAGTTGATAAAATCGATGGTCACATTTACTCTCTTTCTATCGCTATCGATTCATCCGAGAATCCCCATATCAGTTTTGAAGACACAAAAAGTGATGACTTGAAATATGCAAAATTGGGATCTGGTTGGGATTGGGAGTTCCAGACAATCGATAGTGAAGGAATAGTGGGACGGAATAATTCGATGGCATTGGATTTATCCGACAATCCCCACATTGTCTACATCGACGAAACTAACACATCATTAAAATATGCCAGATGGGATGGCTCATCCTGGCGAATCAAGATTGTCGATAATATAGATCTTTGGGAGGGAGCAGGCCCTTCATCAAAAGCACCGAGTGCATCCATCGCTGTGGATTCATCAGGTTTTCCTCATATCAGTTATTGCAGCGGCCCTCCTCAGGTCGATCTCAAATATGCGAAATGGGAAGGGGCCAAAAAAGGTTGGTCTATCTTAACAATCGATAACGAAGGAGACGTAGGAAGATGTAACGCCATTGCTGTCGATCGCTTCGACAGGCCCCACATAGCCTATTATGACGACACAAATGGAGATTTGAAATATGCCCGCTGGGATGGATCGACCTGGAAGACACATAGTGTTGATAAAATATCTGAAGAACCGACGGTACATGGTGCGTACCAAACATCTATAGCCGTGGATAAATTCGGCAATCCAAATATTGCCTATTTTAACAATAGAGGAGGTTTTATAGAGTATGCAAAAGGAAAGATACCCACACCTGATGTCGATAAAGTTGTCCTTGATAAATCTGAGGATGCCATCGATAAATCAAAAGCGACTCCAAAAATTCCCCCGAATAAGCTCCTCAAAGTTCCAGAATCAGCAAAAACCGTGGAATCTGGTGTAGGTATTCAAGCAAGCGCTCAAGGTTGGCTAAAGATCTGGGGGCCTGTTGGTTCTGTTTTTCTCGGCTATGATCCTGTCAAGAAGTCGACAATAGTCTACGCGACTAACCGCTCATCAAACGATATTTATAGGTTCACAGGGAAATGGGAGAAGGTTGGCGGACCAGGCGCGATGTTCGCCGCCGATCATTCAGGTCATCTGTACGGTCTTTCTCCGGATAAATCAACAGTGGTTGAGTATGTCGAAACAACAAGAAAATGGGAAAGGGTCGGCGGGAAAGCAGACCGAATTTATGCGGGTGGCGATAGATTGTATGCGACAAATCCTGATACGGGTGAAATCTATGAGTACTCGAGAGAGACTGGGAAATGGATGAAGGCCGGAGGGGCTGCAGCGATGTTTGCAGTTGACAGCACGGGCCAACTGTACAGCCTGTCATCTGATAGATCTGGAGTATTTAAATACAGTGGAATGCGCATGAAGTGGACAAGAGTCGGTGGAGCAGCCACGCATATCTACGCTGGCGGCAATAAACTGTTCGCCATAAGCCCTGCTGGGGGAGACATCTACGGATATTCAAGCGAATCAAATAAATGGTCAAAAGTTGGCGGGCCAGGAAAGATGTTTGCGGTTGGATTCTTAGGACATCTGTATGGAATATCTTCTGATTCTAATGCCATATACTCCTATTCAGAAACAAGCGGAAAATGGTCAAAGATCGGAGGCCAATCAGCAGCAATATTTGCTGGTGGCAATACGCTGTATTCCATAGATCCCATGACACATGAGCTTTATATGCTGAAATTTGCGGTACAAGATGCGACTCCGATCCATCTTCCGGCCATAAAAGATGATTAAGCGGGCTGTTATCTAGAGGGCACAATATATTGGACAGGCCTAAAAAAGAAATATGATTATAGGCCAATTCTCATCGGTAAAGGTTTCCTTAACAGAGGAGGGATTCATATGAAAAAAACAGTCATCCTTTCGACAATTTTGTTTCTCATTTTCTTATCCCTGGGGAGTGGGAGTGATAATCAGTGGACAGAAAAAAATTCTGGCGCTAATATGCGACTCATTGAACTTGGCAATACTCTAGAGTTTACTGCCGGCGAAAGCGCCGCTGAGCAAAAGAGGGTAAGGATTTGGGGAAATGTTGGCACTGTTGTGCTTGGTTATGACCCTGCTGAACAGAAGCCGCTAATTTACGCCACAGAGCTGTCGTCGGGAGATATTTATCAATTTATTGGCCAATGGAGGAG
>JASFEP010000460.1:0-3374 GCA_050124775.1 Candidatus Aminicenantota bacterium | reverse complement strand
CCCTCCGCCATAGCGGTCCTGGTTGATCATGATGACAAGGGTGTCATAGGGGACATGCGCCGCTATATCTCGAAGGGATTTGTTGTCCTCCGTCAGAAGATATCGCTCCGACCCCAACGAATTGAACGTTGCATCGACTGCGGTATTTTTAAAAACGCCGTGTCGCGGTTCATCGCACCCACTTTCCTGCGATGGCTTGAAGACACCATAGAGATTGAATTCATCCTTGAGGCTTTTGTAGGGTTCCTGTTCGAAAAAAACCCCCATGAATCGCCGGAGGTCCGACTCAAGCTTCGGTTCTTCATCAATTCTGTATCCCTCTGCGATAAACGCCAGGTCCACCTTCACATGGGGGTCACCCGTCTTCCAGAGCTCGAACACCTTGACACCCTTATCCAGACGCTCCTTCAAAATATCCACTGAGAATGGGTCTATCTCCTGTGTGAACAAAGTGTACAACTCATTTCTCCGGTTCCTTGCCTCGAAGGAGAATCGTATTGTCTTCTTTGGATAGGGGAGGAGAAAGCTCTCATGGTAAGTGCGCTTGATCCCCTCAAGGGCTTTGCCCGTCGTTTTGTACTCTCCGAAATAGCTGTCAAATCCTTTGGCATAAACAAGCTTGCCGGAGGAGGAGTCATAGATCTTGATGCAATAACGCCCATAGTTGAGGCGGTCGATAAGGTTTTGTTTGCTGCCGGCCCAGATGCCCTGCTCATAGACTTGGTCGATGGTTATGGTCTCCTCTTTTGCATCACCGATATGAAAGTAATCCACACGCATTGTCTTGTCGACAAAATAATCATCGAAATCCGGCTTTTCTTGGGCTAACAGAGTCCCTGAAAACAACAGGATCAGAGCGATCAAATAATGAATTTTCTTCATTTGTCCTCCTTCTTTCGTTTTTCTTGAATCGTTATCGCCATTTTGGCCGCGGCCTCCATGATGATCTTTACAGCCGCAGCAGCCGTGATCCCGGAAACATCCCGCGTTGGGTTGACCTCGACGACATCCATTCCCACGACATCTGCCTCCAGCCTATGCAGGAGGTTGATGACCTGACGTGTTGAAAGGCCTCCTGGTTCATGGTGGGATACCCCCGGGGCAAAGGCTGGGTCGAGCACATCCGCATCAAAGGAGATGTAGAGAGGATTGGAAAAGGCAAGAGCGAGGTCCTCCTTCCAATCCTTCATGGCGACCGTCTGCACGCCGAATGCGGCGGATTTGTCTCTGTGCTCACCCGTACTGGCGCGTATGCCCACCTGGACCAGGTTTTTTGCCAATCCCTCATCCAGAATTCTTGCGAAGGGGCAGGCGTGAGAAAATCGATCGCCGTACAGCTCTTCATAGAGGTCGGGATGGGCGTCGAAATGAAGAATATCCAGGGAAGAATGTTTTTTTCCCATCGCTCTCGCGACCGGGAGCGAAATAGAATGGTCGCCGCCCAGCACTATGGGCCGCGCCCTTTTCTCCAGGACCTCCAGGACTTTTTCCTCCACCCGACTGGAAATCTCGGAAAAATCACCTGCTGCATCCACATCGCCCAGGTCCGTAATCGTGACAGCCTCCTCAAGGTTTATGCCCAGCTCTGTCCAGGCATTAATAGCTTGTCCTGTCGACGCGGCTCGGATGGCCTGCGGACCTTCTGCCGGCCCCGAGAGATAGGAAGATTTCCCATCATAGGGGACACCCATAATGGCGATATCGTACATGTGGGCCTCCTTGATGGCACCTCCGAAATCAGTCATTTTTAAGCTCCTTTTCGCTTGAATACGATTCGAGCTTTTTTTCATCCCTATGCAGTCAGTGCAATAGAAGCAAAACTCACGGCGGATTGTGTCTCTTCCTCCTCCCAGATATCGTAACCGAGCCGCTGGCCGACAGCCCCTGGAAAAAGCTCCAACAAAAAAGCGATACTGGAGAATCCGCACACATTATACCTGTTGTCGACTTTTTTAATTTCCTTCCAAAAACCTCCAGGGTCCCCTTGACATATGGCATCGATCAAACGTGCATCAAAATCTTTTGTCTCTGACATCAAACTGGACGCCCGGTAAGAATGCCCGAACTTGGGACCGATATGGGAAAAATCCACTCCGGCAACGACCAGAACATCCGGAGCTCTTCCTTCCAGAATTTTTTTCATCTCTTTCAAAATTCCACCGACCCCCGGAATTTCCGAAGGGCGGGAATAAGCGGCCAGGTCTCTGTTCAATGATCCGCAGAGCACAGGGACGAGTGTGAAATCGGAGCCGAAAAGGTGCTGCAGAAAGATCAGCTGAAACTCGATGGAATGTTCATGACGGTGATCCAAGTCATGGGGGGCTACGACTTTTGCATCTACAGCTTTGAGTTTCTGCACGCGCAGCTTGTCTGTCTTCACCAATCCGAGAGGCGTCTCGAAATCCTTCTCGGTCAGCGAAAAATAGGAATGGTGGAGGCTGTGTCCGGTTCCGAGCAGGACGACAGTTTTTGGAGACACTCCCTTAACTGCGGAGTACGCTTGGGCATAGGCCTTTTTTCCCACTCTCAGATCGATATGTGGAGCGATAAGAGCAGAGACTTTCTTGTGGCTTTGAGGGGCTGAACTCAGGATTCCGGCGAAAAAAGAACTCAAGTATTTGTCAAGACCCTCGCGGGAGTTTGGATACGCTTGACCGGCAAGCACAGCAGGACGGACCGACAGTTGGGTGTATTCCTTGAAGATTTTGTTCTTTGTTTCCTTGTAGTAATCGCTGTCCAAAAGGAATAACGAATCCAATTCCGAGAGAAGTGATTGGACGTAATCGACACCCACAAAAACACCCTCCTGCTGGCGGATGACCTCGAGTTGAATGTCACGGGGAGTACGTTTCCCATCGATAAGGCCGACAAAATCAAGGATCCGGCCATGGAGCACAACAGGATTTTTGATCAGTCCCAAGGCATCTTTAACGACCAAAGCCCTTTGGCCCTGGTAAGATGTGGCAAAGATCTCCATATCGGTCCTGAGCTTCGGTATCTGAGTGTCGGTCGACATATTCATTCCCCTGAATCGGGACACCCAATTATATTCTCTAGGGTTCAATCAATCAAGGAATGTGTAGGAACAAGGAGTCTGTCCAAAAGCGTGGTATCGAGGGACCACATGGAGGTATTGGGTGTTTGCGATTGTGCGGGAAAGGAAAAGCGTGAGAGGGGCAGAGCGGGCATGGCACATCTCCGGAGAGAAGATATGAGTGAAGCCCCGTATCCGAGAGAAGTTTCCGCACCGGGCAAACAGAGCGTGTTTTTGAACCACCAATCAGGACGCTCGAGACGTCACTCTTCAAGACTTGAGGAATCCTCTTGAAAAAACATCCCCTAAGCTAACGATTAGGGGATGAAAGGAGGGCGGG
>JASFEP010000459.1:0-3380 GCA_050124775.1 Candidatus Aminicenantota bacterium | reverse complement strand
ATATCCAAATAGAATAATCTGAATTATTTAAAAATGGAGGGGAAAAGGAAAATGGCTTATTCAACCCAAAAGAATGGAGAGTCGCTTGTTCGTGAATTGGCTTTATGTGTGTTTTTTCTCGCGCTGGCGAATTTTTCCTTCGCACAGAAGACACACCATTTTAAGCCCACTAAGTATTATTACACCTACGATGCCAAGCATGAACCAGTACTAGCTCTTGCTCCCGGGGATACACTGATTACAACGACGCGCGATGCATTCAGCAACAAAATTTTCAAAGAAGACCAGAAAGCCAGTGAACTCATACACATGCCCAAAGTGAACGATCAAACCGGACCCTTTTATGTAGAGGGAGCTGAAACCGGAGATACACTCGTGCTTCATTTGATGAGTGTGAGACCGGACAGGGATTTTGCTGTGTCAACGCACATCCCCAATTTTGGTGTTCTTTCAGGAGAAACTTACACAGCGCTGTTGACAAATCCCCTGCCGGAAAAAACATACATATGGAACCTGGACCTTGAACGCGATATGGGACGGCTATCCCTTCCCAACAGTAAAATCGGTGAAATCGAAATACCACTCCACCCTTTTTTGGGAACTGTGGGCGTCGCTCCCAACTACGGAGAGGCTGTCCTCTCATTAACGCCCGCTGAGCACGGCGGCAACATGGATTGTGTGGAAACAAAGACGGGGACTACGTTGTATTTCCCGGTTTTTGTAAAAGGAGCACTTTTTATGCTGGGTGATGGCCATGCTGCCCAGGGCGATGGGGAGATCTGCGGGACTGGATTGGAGTGTTCGATGAAAGTCGCAGTCAAAGTCGATCTGATCAAAGATAAAGTCATTCACTGGCCCAGGTTCGAGGACGATGAGCATATCATGGTCGCAGCGAGCACGCGGCCGGTTATCGATGCCTTCAGGTCGGCGCATGTCGAGTTGATCAACTGGCTTGTTTCTGATTATGGCTTCGACAGGTGGGAGGCTCTTCAGATCGTTTCCCAAGTCGGGACTTCCCGAATCGGAAATGTCGTGGACCCAAAATACACTGTTGTCGCCAAATTCCCCAAGAAGTACTTGCCTTCTCGGTGAAGAAGGATGAACGAGGGCTGTGAATCGCTTCTGGAGATTGAAATTTTGATGCCAGAAGGGGTTGCATCTTTCTTTTTCATTGAGTGTGTTGGAACGATTTGATATTCTTTTCAAGATTTAAGTCCGTTATTCCGACAAAATGGTGTAGGGGAGTGCCCCTAAAATCAGGAAGTTTTCTGGAGAGATAGAATGGCTCAGAAGGATCTGCGTTTTAAAAAAAAGGGAGTGTCAGAGAGAAGACGGACAGGAATTTTGCTCGTTTTGATTGGGATCGGGATCCCGCTCATCCTGTCTTTTGTCCAGACTGAAGGCGAATTTCGATTCCACAGTAAAACACGGATCGTCGAAAGAGGCCTTATCCCCCAAGAGCAAAAAGAGATCGAACTGGCTCTTCAACAAAAGAAGAATGACATGGACGACACTCAAAGAGTTGTGGAAGAAGTGAAGGATGTTTACAGGAAGTTATTGGGAGAGGATTATTATAAGGATAAATGGATCTTCAGGGAATACCACGGCTTCCTGATCCCCTTCAAATATGCGATCGCTTTGGGAATGCTGATCGGTTTGGTCGGGCTGGGGCGCCTTATCCTCGGCTAACCTCTTTCTGGATTATTCGTAAAAGCTGCCGACACCCTTATTATAAAAACATTCTTTAAATTGTCAGCTCCTTTTACCCTACGGGCGAACCGATCTCACCACAAAGGCTTCATTGTAGCCCCCTCGCGGTAGTTCACTACAGCTTCGGGGGCCACTGCTTCGCCTTTGCAGCGACCTTGGTCCGCGAATAATCCATACCTTTTCTGGATTATTCGTAAAAGCTGCCGACACCTTATTATAAAAGCATTCTTTAAATTGTCGGTATGTCGCTATCCCAATTTATCAGTGATGAAAGTTACGATCGAAGACAGCATCTTTTCGAAATGTCTGGGTTGGCTGTAGATATGATCCGCACCCTCGATGATCTTTAACCGGCAATCTTGCATCCTCCGTGCACATTTGATGCTCTGCTCTAAAGGTACGGTTTTATCCGCGTCCCCGTGGACGATCAATGTTGGGACCTTGATATTTTTTATGGTTTCATAGCTTTCGATCGTCTCAGCATCCTGAAAAAAAGAATAGTTAAGCTTAAGTCTTCGTCCATCGATCCCGTCTATGAAGATGAAGCCGTTATGTTTCCAGAGGGGAATATCGATGTCCTGATCTTTTGCGATCAGCAATCCCAAATAATCGGATACGGGGGATTTTAAAGCGAGGTGTTTCAACCGAGGCAATTGAGCAGTTGCCATCAAACTGGCAAAGCCGCCAAAGCTTGAGCCCATAAGGCCAATTTTTGAATACCCGGATTTTTTTAGGATTTGAATAGCTTTGAGTACATCGCTCACGGCTTCTGAAAGTGTGATATCTTCGAATTTTCCTTCGCTCTCTCCATGCCCGAAAAAGTCAAAACGAAAGGTGGCAATCCCTTCTCGATTCAGCATGACCTCCAGTCGTGTGTATGTCCTCCCATCTTTGCTCGTAGATAAGCCATGGCACAGTGTGATGATAGGGGATTTTGTATTTATTGCAGGATCGGAGATTACACCACACAGCTTAGAACCCTTGTCGTTCGAAAAAAAGAATTTGTCTTTCATGGATATGCAAAATATACCTTTGGATTTTAAATGAAGCTTCCACATTATATAATAGGATTGCCAAGCTTCAAAACAGGCTTTGGAAGAAAGTGTTCGGACGATGGCCCGCTGTATTCAATGTGAGACAGAATCAAATTTGATCTCATCGTCGCTTGAGGTCTGTGTCCAATGTCTTCGCAGGGATTTTGATCGTGTGAGGCCGCATATCGATGACCTACACGCAGGAATAAAGAGAATCTATGGATTGCCCCCACAGCCTCCTGATACGGCGGATGGACTATCGTGCGCACTCTGTTCGAATAGCTGTCGCATCCCAGAGAGAGGAGTGGGGTATTGCGGGACACGATATGAAAATGAGGGGAGGCTAAAAGGAGGGGGCCCGGACGAAGGGCACTTTTCCTGCTATCACGACCCGCTCCCCACAAATTGTGTGGCCAGTTGGGTGTGTCCTGGGGGGACAGGGTCTGGTTATCCCCAATTTTCTCATACAAGAGGAGAGGAGCGGGGCTATAAAAATCTCGCAGTTTTTTTCAAGACCTGCACCTTTAACTGCCTGTTTTGTCAGAATTGGCATTACAGGGAGGAATCTCTCCAGAAAGGGGAGTATGGGCCTGGTGTTATCGCGGATCAGGTGGATGACAGGACCAGTTGTGTATG
>JASFEP010000458.1:0-3395 GCA_050124775.1 Candidatus Aminicenantota bacterium | reverse complement strand
AGTGACTTTTGGGTCGTGGGGTGCGGGGTCGGTTTGAAGCTCTGAACAAATCAGCTGAATTTGTCGAAAAATATTTGCTCTTCGGGAATCCCCTTTCTGAGCAACCGTTCTACACATGAATCCACCATGTTCGGATTTCCACAGATGTAGACGTCGTAGTCTGCTCCCTCGGGGACGAAGGTCTCGATGAGATCGGTCACCCGGCCCTTTTTCCCCTTCCATTGTGTGTTCTCGGGCTCACGAGAGAGTGTCGGGATATACGTGAATCCAGGCAGTTGTTCCTCCATCTCTTTGAGTTCATCCGTGCAGTACAACTCCTCCTGGACCCGCGTTCCAAAAAAAAGGGTCGTCGTCCTCTGGATCTTTTGTGAACGCATATACCGGAGGATCGACATGATCGGCGCCAGACCGGTTCCTGTGGCGATCATCAAGATACCCCGCTCTGAATCGCGCAAGTAAAAATCTCCGAAGGGACCGCGCATGGTCAATTCTTCCCCTTCTTTGAGATATTCGTGAACATAGGTCGAGACGACACCTTTTTCGACCAAACCGATGAACAGTTCTACCGAATGCGTTTTTTCGGCGGAGGAAGACATGGAAAAGGCCCTGTATTCCGCTTCCTTCGACAGCTTGTATTTGGGAACCTCGAGCTGTATGTATTGTCCCGGCTTAAAAGATATCCCCTCTTCCGGCGAAAGGATTCCGAGCGTGATACCCTTGATGTAGGGAGTCAGGTCCATGATACCATCGACCCTGACCTTGAATTCCTTAATCAGGAACAATTCTTCCGGAAGCGCGATCTCCATGTCGTTACGCACTTTGACTTGACAGGATAGCCGGACCTTTTCTTCCTGTTCTTCTTCTGTAAGATAGGGAGTCTCGGTAGGGAGGACGGGTCCCCCGCCTTCCAGAACTTTCACTTTGCAGTACGCACACGTACCCTTTCCGCCGCACGCCGAAGGAATAAATATTCCCTCCTCCATCAAGCTGAAAAGAAGAGGATTTCCCCCCTGTACCAGCAATTCTTTTTCCCCGTTGATCGTGATACGACATTCTCCGTAGTTGGCGATAAAAACATCTGCCAGCTCGAGCAGCAGTGCAAAGAGTGCGCCGATCGCGCTGATGATGAGAACGCTGAAAATCAACTGGGACATTTTTTTTCTGTCACTTCACTGAACCCGGATCATACCGCTGAAAGCCAGGAACGCCAATGATAAAAGGCCTGTGATGATCAAAGTGATGGCCGGCCCCTCCAACCCTCTGGGGAGTCTGGCGCTTTTTTGGAGCTTTTCCCGGATGGCACTTACGAGGATTATGGCCAGCCACCAGCCGATACCGCTTCCGGCTCCGTAGGCAAAAGACTGCACGAGATCGTACCCTCTGATGACCATGAACAATGAGGCCCCGAAAATAGCACAGTTTACAGTGATCAGCGGAAGAAAGATCCCCAAAACAAAATAGAGCGCAGGAAAAAAGCGCTCCACCGTCATCTCCACCAGCTGCACGAAGGCTGCTATGACCACGATAAAAACGATATAACGGAAATGCTCGAGCCCGAGAGGGACCAATATTTTATTGTAGATCAGATTATTGAGGACTGTGGTCGATGCCATGACGAAGATGACGGCAGCCCCCATGCCCATGGCCGATTTCCTCTCTCTCGAGATCGATAGGAACGGACACAACCCCAAAAAATTGGTCAAAAGGATATTGTTGGTTAAGATCGCGGCGAAAAAAAGTGTCAGAGGATCTATGGGTGTCATCTTTGTCCTTTACGTCCTTTCTTCGCCATTTTTTGCCGCAGGGAGAAGATATTTTGCAGCCCAAGTCAGAATACCTAGAGTAAAAAAGGCCCCGGGCGCCATGATCATGATCGTCCACTGGACGAAACCCTCTGGCATGACTCTGATACCTAGAAGTGTTCCGAATCCCAGAGGCTCGCGAATGAATGCGATGGTGATCAGCACCAACGAATATCCCAGGCTCATTCCCAGCCCATCGAGAAAAGAAGCCAGCGGGGGATTGTTCCTGGCGAAGGCCTCACAGCGTCCCATGATGATACAGTTGGTGATGATAAGAGCCACATACGGTCCGAGGGCTTCGCTGATATCGGGCATATGGGCTTTGATCATGATGTCCACGATGATGACGTATGAAGCGATGATCAATGTCTGGACCATCATACGGATCCGCATCGGCGTGTAGTTTCTCAACAGAGAGACGGTCAGCGAAGACATGCACACCGTGAAGATCAGACCCGCATTCATCACAAGAGTGTTCACCATCAGGTTGGTGACTGCAAGAGTGGAGCAGATACCGAGGACCTGCCGCAGCACGGGATTGTCCTTCCACAATCCCGTAAGGAAGATCTCTTTTTTGGGTGGCAAATTCGGCATCTACTGCCCCTCCTTCACGGTCGTCCAGAGCTCTTTGAGGAAGTAATCCAACTCGTCGTTCAGGAAGTCCTCGACGGCAGAACTGGTGTTGGTTGCACCCGTTATGGCATCGAGCTCGTTCGGCGCCTTTGCTGTGCCTTCAGGCCTCAAATAGAATATCTTTCGGTCACCCTCGATCGGATGTAGGAGAAGGCCGGCGAACTGGTTCTCAAACCAATCCTCTGTGATCCGTCCTCCCAGGCCGGGTGTTTCGGAATGTTGGTAAAAAGCGATCCCTAGGACTTTTGTGGCATCAGGGCTCACTCCCACCATACCCTGAATAGGCCCCCAGAATCCGGGGCCCCCGACAGGAAAGGCATAGCCTTGGATCGTGTGTCCATCCTCTTCATAACCCACGTAGAGTGTCCTTTTTCCAACATCGATATTTTTGATCCGCTCCATGAACAACCGGGAGATCGTTTCATCGGGCATGTCTCTTTCGCCAGAGATATCCAGAACTTGCAGGATGATTCGTTGAAGCTTCAAGAGCTGATTTGATGCGATCGTCTTTTCGTTGAGGTGCTTTACAGCGCTGACCAAAGACGCGAAGACGACGGAGATCGCGAACATGTACACAACAGATCGGAGTTGTTTTTTCATGTCTTTGCTTTCATCTTTAGCTGAAACTTCCGTACAGTCTGGTCTAGGGTGGGAACAAATGCGTTAAAAATGAGAACCGAGAACATGACGCCTTCAGAAAAGTTGGAGAATCCACGTAAAACCACAATGAGCACCCCTATCATTCCTCCGTAGATCCATTGACCGGGTCTGGTCTTCGCACCGGATACGGGTTCAGTGACCACAAAGAAGCTCCCGAAAAGAAAGGATCCGGCTAGGAGAGTTTCCAGCGGGGATGGGATAATTGACGATCCCGCAAGTCGGAACACCGCACTTGCTACAATCCCGCCCATAATATAGGACAGGACCAGTCTCCACGAAGCGGCTTTTTTGGCGATGATA
>JASFEP010000457.1:0-3400 GCA_050124775.1 Candidatus Aminicenantota bacterium | reverse complement strand
ATGGTCGAAGCCGAAGATCTGAATTTTCAAGACATCCTGATTCTTAGAGCGGGCTTGGAATATGTGATACCGGCCGGAGTGTTTTTGAGGGGAGGCCTCGGTTTCGACAAAGCCGCAACTCCACCGCAGAATCTGAGTATCAATAATGTCGATGTGGATAAATTCACGCTTTTGGGCGGGATCGGATACAGATCAGGTAGTATGGAGATCAATTTTGTATATGTTTATGCCATTGGCAAAGAAACCGAAAGGATAAACACGGATTACGGATTTCCCTTGACAGAATCCTATAACCTCGATGCCTCGATCTTGGGGCTCGGCGTGACTTTTTCCTTCTAGTTCACAAGGTATGTGCCCTCAAAAACGATAGTGGCCGGGCCTGTCTGGAACACCTTCTCGCTGTCCCATTCCACAGTCAGGTTGCCCGTGGATGTTTTGACATTGAGCCTTCTGTCAGTCTTGTCTTTGAGGATCGATGCAACGGCTGCCGCACAAGCGCCGCTTCCCGAGGATAAAGTCTCTCCCACTCCTCTTTCCCAGAAAAGAACCTCGATCTCTTGCCTGTTCAAGACCCTGATGAATTCAATGTTGATCCTTTTCGGAAAGAAGGGGTGAAATTCGATCTCATAACCCAGTTGGTGCCACTCGATCCGAGACGGAAAGCGATCGACGAAAATGCCACAATGAGGATTTCCCATGGAAACGAGTGTGATGTTAAAGACTTTTTTCTGGATGGATAGGGGATAATCGATGATTGTGTTATGGGTTGATCCATCGTCGAACGGAATATCCTTAGAGCTCAGTTTAGGACTCCCCATATCTATTTTGATCTTGAACAGATTCTCTTTTCTTTCGATGGGCTCGCACTCTCTTATACCGACGGTCGTGGAAAAAAGAATGCGTCGGGAATCGACCATTTTTCGGTAGTAGAGGTATGCGGCCGCACATCTTAGTCCGTTTCCAGAAATTTCGGCCTCGGTTCCATCCGCGTTGAAAACCCTGAAATTGACGCAGCCTTTCTTTTTATCTTTGATGGAGATCAGAAGGAGTCCGTCCCCTCCGATTCCTGTGTGACGTTCACAGATCCGTCGTGCAAGAGCTCCGGTGTCGAAGGATGATTTTATCTCTTCTTCCTCAAGGATCAAAAAATCGTTGCCCAAAGAGTGAACTTTGGCAATCTTCATTCAGGGATCCTTAAGGTTACGATAGATTCTTGAGTTTGCCCGTTTCTTTCTCTGACGATACGTAACATGATAGGCTCGCCCGGATCGGTGTTCTTTATCGCTTTTTCCAGGTCGTTCACTCGTCTCACAGGTTTTCTGTTGACTTCGATGATGATGTCGTATTTCTCCAGGCCCCGTCTGTCTGCTTCGCTGTATTGTTTGACTTCGGTGATGATGAGGCCTTCTTCTGTCTTGAAGCCATACCGGCGGGCGATACGTTCTGTCATCTCCTGGACCGTTATTCCAATATCCTTTTCCGGGGAAACCTTTTGAGAGGTCTCTGGTTCTGTATCCAGCTCGGTGATTTTTACCTTCAACTTTTCCTCTTTGCCATCACGGATGATCGTGAGTTCCACTTCTGTTCCCGGTTCGATGTCAGCGATCTTGAACCTCACATCAGTGTTGTCCTGAATGGGCGCCCCATTTAGTGCAATGATAACATCGTACGGCTTCAAACCGGCCTTTTCAGCGGGCGTCCCCGGTTCCACCGTGTTTACGACAGCTCCCTTTTTGGATTTTAATTTGAGAAGCTTTACGTAATCCTCTGTGACAGGGTAGATCGTAACGCCCAGGTAACCCCTCACGACCCTTCCTTTTTCCTTGAGTTGCTCGATAACTCCCTTTGCCAAGCTCGTAGGAATAGAAAGGCCGATCCCGATATTTCCTCCTGAGGGAGAGATGATCATACTGTTGATCCCGACGACAACTCCCTGCATGTTGATGAGAGGCCCGCCGCTGTTCCCCCTGTTGATGGAGGCATCGGTCTGAATGAAATCTTGGTAGTCCGGCACTCCGCCTCCTCCAACGAGTTGACGTCCTTTTGCGCTGACAATGCCTGCGGTTACGGTATGCGATAAGCCGAGAGGATTGCCGACGGCCAGAACCCATTCGCCCACTTTGAGTTTCGAAGAATCGCCCAACTCCAGATAAGGAAGGTTCTTTCCTTTCACCTTTAAAAGCGCCAGATCGGTTCTGGGGTCTGTGCCAACGATCTCCGCTTCATAGTCCTCGCCGCTCAGGGAAATGATGTCCACTTTGATCGCGCTTTCCACGATATGGTTGTTCGTGACGATATAGCCATCTTGGCTGATGAAAAAACCTGTTCCTTGAGAGGTCGAGCGGAACTCTTGCTCTCTGTCGCGTCCGCGGGGCTCGCCGAAAAAGAACCTATCCCAAAAATCGAAAGGAGAGTCATCAAAAAAACCACGCACGCTGCGTGTTTCTACTCTTTCAGCAATCACGCTGACGCAAGCAGGAGCGGCCTTTTCAGCGATGGTCACGAAATCTAGATCCTCTTTCGCCTGCACGGAAGGTGAAGCGTAGAGATTTGACGAAAGAACAGGGGCCTGTTGTGCCTCTGCCAAACTATCCGGGTAGTTTTTTTCGGGAGAATAGATGAAGATCATACCTGCTATCACCATTCCGAGAAAAAAACTGATGGTGGATATGATGAGTGTTTTTTTCATTTAACAACCTCCGAGATGATATAATAAATTATCATACAGCATATAAAAATACAATCTTAACACTCTGGATTGTCTAAAAAAAATTGTCGACACCATTCTTAAAAGACGCTTCGATTTTTTTATGCAGTTACTGGAATAACTGTATTACTTTATTAAAACTACAAAATTAGTAAATCGTTGCGTATCAAGATCCCATAGCATTCTGAGAATATGTCTGTTATGATTAGTACCGAAATTTTTATGAATAATACATTTTGGATGTTTTGAGAATAAAAATGGCTCGATTATTAAGGGGTATTTTGATCGTTTTTGAAGGCATCGATGGTGCTGGAAAGTCCACACAAGCGGAGATTTTGCTGAAAAAACTCCAAGATCGGGGATATCCTGTCGTTTACTACAGGGAACCATCTGATAGCAAGTGGGGACAAGAGATCAAAAGGAAAGCTCAATTTGCCGATTCACTCACACCACAGGAGGAATTGGAGTTATTCCAAAAAGACCGCGAGGAAAATGTCAAGAATAACTTGAAGCCCTCGCTCGAGAAGAAAAAAGTTGTCGTCCTGGACCGGTATTATTTCTCGACCATGGCCTATCAAGGAGCCAAGGGGATCGATCCCGAATATATCCGTAGGAGAAACGAGGCTTTTGCCGTGAGGCCAGACCTCGTTTTCATATTGGATGTCGCGGCGGGGCAGGGCCTGGAGCGCATTG
>JASFEP010000456.1:0-3402 GCA_050124775.1 Candidatus Aminicenantota bacterium | reverse complement strand
TATCATCTGGTTTTTATCCGCCTGTCCGTAGCCGGTGACAGCCTTCTTGATTTCGAGTGGGGAGTATTCGAAGAGCTGTTTTTTTTGGGAAGCGATGGCGACCAATGCTGCTCCTCTCACCTGACCCAATGTGATCGCTGTTTTTATATTCTGGGCATAAAAGGGGTTTTCGATGGCCACGTCATCGGGGCTGTGTGTTTTTATCAAATCTTCTAAACGACAACGAATGTCGTTCAATTTATCATGGAAAGAGAGACTTCGCGACGGTTTTATGCACCCGTAACTCAGCACAGAATAGTTATTGTTTGAATATTCGAGGATTCCGAATCCTGTGGATTTAAGGCTCGGGTCGATACCTAGGACGATCATCTATATGCGATAGAAAAACTGAAAAAGTGATAAGTTAAAGCTGTTTCTGAACTTTGATAAATATGCGTTTGAATATAACACCTGTGGATCAATTGGAGTATTTGGCGATCTCTTCTTCGTCGATGTCAAAATTTGCCCAGACGTTCTGTACATCATCGTGGTCTTCCAATGCTTCCATAAGCCGCAGAAGCTGTTGTGCCTGTTTTCCTTCGAGTTTCACATAATTTTGGGGGATATACCCCAGGTTGGAGGCTGCGATTGCGATGTTGTTTTCCTTGAGGGCATTCACTACCGCTTCGTAATCGTCAGGCTTTGTAAAGATCTCGTAGTTGCTTCCGTCTTCCCTCAGATCTTCCGCTCCGGCCTCTAGAACCAGATCCAGCAATTCGTCTTCGGTGGCGTTAGCCTGTTCCACGACGATATAACCCTTCCGGTCGAACATCCAGGCGACACAGCCGGACTCGCCCATGTTCCCTCCGTTTTTCGAGAAGATATGCCGGATTTCGGATACAGTCCTGTTTTTGTTGTCGGTCACTGTTTCCACTAGAATGGCCACACCGCCGGCGCCATATCCCTCGTAGGAGTGTTCCTCGTATGTTGTGCCCTCCAGCTGTCCCGTGCCCTTCATGATGGCTCTTTTGATGTTGTCGGCCGGCATGTTTACGCCTTTTGCGTCTGCGATCGCTTTCCTGAGCCTGGGGTTTGTATCCGGCTCACTCCCGCCCATCCGTGCAGCAACGACCAGCTCGCGGATGATCTTGGTGAACATCTTGCCCCTTTTGGCATCTTGGGCTGCCTTTTTATGCTTGATTGAATGCCATTTTGAATGCCCAGACATGGTCTCTCCTCTTGTGCTTACTAAAAAAATTCTAACACAGAAGTCAAAATATTAAAAGCAAGCGTGATAGGCTCGAATCTCTTGACAATTCCTATATATAAAGTATATATTGACATGCTGCACTTTAGATATAGTACGGTCTCCGGAAATATGTAGATGAACAAGAACAACAACGTTCACGGCCATGTACACTCAGGAATGTCGAGTGCCGGATTTTTAAACGCCGCAGAAATTCTGGATGCAGGAGGACTCAAAAAAGGGCAGATTGTGCTTGATATCGGGTCGGGGACCGGTTATATTGCCTTGGCCGCGGTTTCTTTTGTAGGATCGGACGGAAAGGTCTTTGCGGTTGATGCCGATGAGAAGGCCATTGCAGCCCTGAATAGAGTGATCTCTGGGCAAAACATATCGAATCTCACCGCTATTTGTGAAGATGTGACTCGACACATATCGGTTCCCGAAAAAAGCATCGATGTGTGTTTGATGGTTAACGTTCTCCATGGATTCGTCATCAATAAGGAAGTCAATGACGTCTTTCATGCCCTTGCTCCCACTCTCAAAGAGAAGGCTAAACTTGTTGTCATAGACTTTAAAAAGGATTTGACAAAGCCAGGGCCTCCCCAGGAAATAAGGCTTTTACCCAAAGATATCGAGGCTATGCTCCATATCTGGGGATTCGTTAGCGAGCGTGTCTTCGAAGCCGGGCCTTTTCATTTCGGACAAGTCTTGTGGAAAGACAACTCGAGCGCACTTTAAACGATGATGACCGAGCATAATACCCCTCGGACCAAACACTATAAACAAGGTCTTTATCTTGAGTATTTCACTGTAGCCTATAACGTTATCGAAGCCGGGCTTTCCATCCTCTTCGGACATTCAGCAAAAAGTATTGCACTCATTGCCTTCGGATTGGATAGCATTGTCGAATCCTTATCCGGATTGATCATGATATGGCGCCTTCGTAAGCATGGAAAGATCTCGGAAGAAGAGGAGGAGAGGATCGAAAAAAGGGCACAGAGGTTTGTAGCCCTGACTTTTTTTATTCTGGGTTTCTATGTTCTCTTCCAATCCATAAAAAAATTGATCACCGTAGAGATTCCTGACCCGTCACTCCCTGGCATCATCATCGCAGTCGTATCATTGATTGTGATGCCCGTATTGAGCTATCAAAAACACAAAACCGGCAAACAGATCCAGAGTGAAGCCTTGATCGCCGATTCTAAAGAAACTTTAGCCTGTTCGTTCCTATCCCTGGCGTTACTTTCAGGCCTCGGTTTGAACTATCTATTCGGATTCTGGCAGGCGGATGCCATTGCCGGATTGATCATTGTGTTCTTCTTAATGAGAGAAGGACGCGAAATATGGGGAGAATCCAAAGACCCTTGATTGCGGTTTTTTTAAAATGGAGTATGATAAGTATCAGTAATTTTTTTGATGTAAAGGAGGGAATAATGAAAAAGAATATGGGTGCGGCAGACCGAATCATTCGGACAGTTCTAGCTGTTGTGGTTGCTGTCCTTTATCTCACCAATCAGATCTCCGGTACGGCAGCGATCATCTTGGGAATTATTGCCATCATTTTTTTGCTGACGAGCCTAGTCGGCTTCTGCCCGCTTTACGTTCCTTTCAAGCTTTCAACACTCAAAAAAGAGTAGGCTCTAAAAAAAATGAATACTTTTTCATTGGATTGACCAATTTTTCATGCCTTGTTATACTATAGGGGGGTATGGTATAATGTGAAGTGAGAAATATTGTTGAAGACAATTTAAGAAAAAGAAATTGACTGGTTGTGGAGGAAACTATGGCAAAACAATTGACCTTCCATCATGAAGAACTCCCACGATTGAAGAGGATCGAGGGCCAAATCCGGGGAATACAGAGGATGATCGAAAATGAGCGCTACTGCATCGATATTCTTACCCAGTTGTCATCCGTTCAAGGGGCTATCAAAGGCGTGGAGGAAAACATCCTGGAGCGACATCTCAAAGGCTGTGTTCAGCATTCCTTCTCAAAAGGGAACAAAACGGATAAGGCAGAAAAAATCGCGGAAGTCATCGATGTTCTCAAAAAATTCCGGAAATAAATGGAGGAATCCCTATGAGCTATTATTTCAGCAAAAAATTCAGAGGCACTTTTAATGAAATCTATGATAGAACTTTGGCTTCTCTCAAAAAGGAAGGATTCGGTCTTTTGAC
>JASFEP010000455.1:0-3407 GCA_050124775.1 Candidatus Aminicenantota bacterium | reverse complement strand
AGCGAAGGATTCCTATCCCAAGTTGTACGAGGATCTCTTCGGTAAACCCCCGAAGCTCGATCCTCCGAAACTCTAACTTAGGCCTTTTTCCCTGCGCCCCTGTGCCCGGAGTCTCGAGGATTGCTCAAAGAATGAATACCCGTCGGCCCCGGACTTCAAGTTTTCCCTCGAAATACAGACGAACTGCTTCAGGATAGATCTTATGCTCCTCTTTCAAGATCCTATCGCTGAGCGTACTCTCGGTATCATCTTGCAGTACTGGAACGACAGCTTGAATAATGATCGGTCCCATATCCACTTCAGGGGTGACGAAGTGGACCGTAGCCCCCGAAAATTTTACACCCCAATCGATCGCTTTCTGTTGGACGTGGAGTCCCGGGAATGAAGGCAGAAGGGCGGGATGAATATTGATAACCTTATTTATGAACGTCTCGCAGAAAGAAGGAGTCAATATCCGCATGTACCCGGCGAGACAAATGAGGTCAATTTCTCTATTTTGGATCTCCTCGGCGATTTTCCGGTCATAGTCCTCACGAGAGTCGAATTCCTTAGGATTGAGACTAAGTGTTGGGAGTTTGCGATCATCTGCGATCTTCAAGCCGGGCGCATCCTTTTTATTGCTGAAAACCAGGTCGATATCGGCATTGATCCTCCCGTCCTGGATCGCATCGTGGATGGCCATAAAATTAGATCCCCTCCCGGAGAGGAGCACAGCGATCTTTCCCCTTTTTTTGGGACTTCGGAATACATTTTCTCTCATTGTTTTCCCTCTCTAAAATTTGATCATTATTCCAATCTTTACAGAAAAACCGCTGAGATCGATTGTTCCTTGTTTCACTTCTCTATAATTTTCGCCGCTGGGCGGCTCGTTAAAGATCCCGTATTTGGCCTGCCAGAGCTCATAGCTCGGTTCGTACTCCTCCACATAGTTGAGAGCTCCCGTTTCTTCCTGTTTGTTTTCTCCGGAAAAACCGGTGATCGTGGCCTTCCTCAACATCCCTTCCGCAAAAAAACGAATGCCTGATTCTGTTTCGAATACAACACCTAAACCTAGAATGTAGATCTGACCTTGCGCGGATGCTGAGATCGATTGGGGGTAGGAATAGCTTTCGTTCTCGATCTTTTTATTTCCGTCTCTCTCGAAATATTTAGCCCATATCGGACCGCCTCCCGCCCTTAAGAATGCGCTTAATGACGATGTTAGAGGCTGGAAATAATATCCGCTGAGGATGAGAGGAATCGCACTCACTTTTGTGGGTTTTACGTGGTCGAAGGTTCCTAACACCTTTTCGATCGTCAAGGTTGTGGCTTTCTCGCTCACATCGCCGAAAATGTATCCGCCGCTCAAACCGATCGCAAAACGACGAGTGAAATTGAAGATCAATTCAGCTTCAAAGTCGTAACCCAGTTTCGGAGTAGACACTTCACCTCCAAGAAATGTCCAGTTCTGAGTTAAATCTGCCCTGGTCGTCCAGTATCCTTCCCAACCCTGAAGGACGGTGTTGACTTCCTGAGGATCGATAAAACTGACTCCGCCCGCGACTTTGAGGCTGAATTCCATCCCGAAACCATGCGCTGCACCGATTGATATGATGAGGAAAAATATGATCCGTTTTGTGTCAATTCTCACTGTAGGATTAAATTCTCAAAATAATCTTTTAGACAGTTTAATCGGAGAAAGAAAAACTATCAACAACTAATTTTTTTGATGTCGAATCACTTTATTCGGAAAGCATCGGGAATGTTTTGTTTCCATATGTTGTATGCGTGGAGCACCGGCATGTTGAGAAGCTCCTTTCCCCTGTGTTGGATGATCATGCGTTCGCCGCTCGATTCCCCGAGAACAGTGAGAGGAAGGCCGTGCTTATCGGCAAGTTCGTGCAATGCGGCGAGCTTATCTTCGCGCACGGAGACGATGATGCGGGATTGACCCTCCCCGAAAAGAAGGGCGTCGGATCTTATGTCGTCCTGCAAATCGACAGTAAATCCGATCTTCATGTCGCTCAGGAAGGAACACTCTGCGAGGCAGGTAGCCAATCCGCCCTCAGAGACATCATGGGCAGAGGATACAAGATCCTGTTGTATTGCTGAGATACAGAGATTGTGCACCTTTTTTTCTGTAGTCAGGTCGATGCGGGGGGGTTGACCTCTTTCCTGTTTGTGGACACATTTTAAGTATTCCGTTGCACCGAGCTCGTCTGAGTTTTCTCCCAAAAGGCAAATTATCGCTCCCTCCCCCTTGAAGGAAGGACTTTTAGTTTTTGTCATTTCATCCAGGCGCCCGACCACTCCCAATACCGGTGTGGGGTATATGGATACTCCTTCGGTGTCGTTATAAAAACTGACGTTTCCTCCTGTGACGGGAATGCCGAAAGCTCGACAGGCTTCACTGATACCCTCAATGACATTCTGGAACTGCCACATGATTTCAGGTTTTTCGGGATTTCCGAAGTTCAGGCAGTTCGTGACACCGATGGGTGAAGCCCCGACACAGGCTAAGTTCCGGCAGGCTTCAGCGACCGCGATCTTTCCGCCGGTCTTTGGATCGAGATAAGCGTAGAGAGAGTTTCCATCGAGGGCGACCGCCAGTGCTCTGTTCGAGTTTTTTATCCGCAGAACCGAAGCATCGGCTCCAGGCAGCAGAGCCGTGTTCGTCTGGACCATGTGGTCGTACTGACGGAAAACCCACTCCTTATCAGAAATCGTGGGCGAGGAAAGGAGTTGTTCGAAAACATCATTATAATTTTCCGGAATAGAAGGGAGGGAGTCGATACGAGATTTTGGCTGCAGGTAAGCTGGGGCCGCACTCGGTCTCGAGTATGTCGGACAAAGATTGACAACAGGATCGACCGGGATGTCCACGACTCTCTTCCCCCCAGCGTTCACGATGAGGCGACCGTTGTCGGTCACATGGCCAATGATCACTGCATCGAGGTCCCATTTGGAAAAAACCTTCTGGACACCGCCCACCTTTTCTTTTTTTGCCACGATGAGCATTCTTTCCTGTGATTCGGAAAGCATGATCTCATAGGGGGTCATCCCTTCCTCACGCTGAGGCACAAGGTCGAGATCGATCATGATTCCCGATCCCGAATTGGAAGCCATTTCGGTCGTTGAGCAAGTCAGACCGGCTGCTCCCATATCTTGGATCCCTACGATCAGGTTTTGATCCATGACTTCCAGACAGGCTTCGAGAAGCAATTTTTCCTTGAAAGGGTCGCCGACCTGGACATTGGGCCTTTTCTCCTCGAGATCCTCACCGAATTCAGCCGATGCCATGGTCGCCCCGTGGATCCCGTCTCGGCCCGTCTTGGAACCCACATAGAGCACTGGATTCCCTGCTCCTTCGGCTTTGGCATAAAAGATCTTGTCTTTCTCTGTGATGCCGAGACAGAAAACATTGACCA
>JASFEP010000454.1:0-3417 GCA_050124775.1 Candidatus Aminicenantota bacterium | reverse complement strand
AGAACTCTCGATGCCATTGTCGAAGGGTATAAGGGAGACCGCACAGATCCCCAGTGGGAACAGTTCATGGTGTATACAAAACGGGTGTGGTTCTCCAACGGTATCCATCACCACTACGCTGCGGATAAATTCAACCCGGCATTCAGTCAGGACTACTTGGAAACACTGGTCAAAGAGTCCGAAGGAGTGGAGTTCCCGTTGGCCGAAGGTCAAACACTTGATGACCTCATTGCATTCCTGAATCCTATTCTTTTCGATCCTGAAGTGGATGCCAAAAAGATCTCACAGGATTCTACGAAGGACCTAGTAGTCCACTCTGCGGTTAATTTCTATGAGGGAGTCACGCAGAAGGAAGTCGAAGAATACTACAACAGCATCAGAGACGAGGAGGATCCCACACCGATCTGGTACGGTCTGAATTCTCGGGTCGTGAAGAAAGACGGTAAAGTCGTTGAAGAAGTCGCTTCCGTAAACGGAATCTATGGACCGGCGATCCAAAAGATCGTCTACTGGCTGAAAAAAGCGGCAGGTGTGGCGGAAAACGATCAACAAAAACAGGTGATCGAAAAACTGATCGAATATTATGAAACGGGAGATCTGGAAATTTGGGATGAGTACAACATCCTATGGGTCAACGACACGGAATCCAGGGTGGACTTTATCAATGGATTCATCGAAGTTTATAACGATCCCCTAGGGATGAAAGCGAGCTGGGAGTCGGTTGTCAACTTCAAAGACCTGGCAGCCACCAAAAGGACAGATACCATCTCGGCCAACGCGCAGTGGTTCGAAGACAACTCTCCGGTGGACCCGAGCTTCAAGAAAGAAGAGGTCAAAGGCGTCACGGCAAAGGTGATCACGGCGGCGATGCTCGGCGGCGACTGTTATCCCTCCACCCCCATCGGCATCAACCTCCCGAACGCCAACTGGATCAGAAAGAACCACGGCTCAAAATCGGTGACGATCGAAAATATCACTTACGCTTACAATCAATCATCTCTCGATTCGGGACTTGGCAAAGAATTTTCCTTCTCTGAAGAAGAACTCGAAAGGGCTAAAGAATACGGAGCTCTTGCAGGAAATATCCACACAGACCTCCATGAAGTGCTGGGACATGGGTCAGGTCAGCTACTGCCGGGTGTTACGGGCGAAGCTCTCAAGAACTACCACTCCCCAGTTGAAGAATCCAGAGCCGACCTTTTCGCTCTCTATTACTTGATGGATGATAAAATGGTGGACCTCGGACTGCTCCCCAACCATGATGCGGCCAAAGCGAGTTACGATGCATACATCAAGAACGGTTTGATGACCCAGTTGAGACGGATCGAATTGGGGAAGACGATCGAGCAGGCCCATATGCGGGGCCGAGCGCTGATCGCCTATTGGGTGTATAAAAAAGGACAACCGGAGAATGTGATTTCCAAGGAGATCAAAGACGGAAAGACCTATTTTGTGATCAATGACTATTCAAAATTGCGTCAACTGTTCGGTGAGCTTCTCAAGGAGGTCCAGCGGATCACCAGCGAAGGGGATTATGAGGCGGCGCGAGATCTGGTAGAGACATACGGCGTTCAGATCGACCAGGAGCTCCATAAAGAAGTGCTCGAGCGGTACGCTAAGCTGAACCTGGCGGCCTACGGAGGATTCATGAATCCGGTCTACACCCCAATCGTAGAGGATGGCAAGATTGTAGACGTCAATATCTCATACCCGGATGACTACGTTATGCAAATGCTCCGCTACGGCAAAACCTACTCCTATCTCAATTAATGGGGACGGGCCACAGCAAGTTATAGATTTAAAATAAGTTAGCCCATTTTTCAGGGTCAAAAAAGGTCTTAAACGTATATTATCGGGGGCAAAAGAGATATTCTAAGCATAAATTTTATCGCCAGCGCCAGAGACACCAATAGCCCCGGCCAAAACCTCTGCCCCATCCTCGTCCTAAACCTCTGCCATATCCCCTATTGTAGGGGAGGCCGTAGCCTCTGCCGTAGCCCGGAGCATAGCCTCTGCCATAGCCTAAACCGTAGCCTCTGCCGTAGCCCGGAGCATAGCCTCTGCCATAACCTAAACCGTAACCTCTGCCGTAACCGGGAGCGTACCCTCGGCCATACCCACGACCTATCCCTCGACCATAGCCAGGAGCATAACCTCTGCCATAGCCTCTACCATACCCAGGACCATATCCTCTTTCGTAGCCTGGAGCGTACCCTCGGCCGTAATCCAAACCGAGGCCCATTCCGAGTCCTCCTTCCTGATCGAATAACATCTTCTGTCTGTCTGTGAGAAGATCGCGGATCTTCATTTGATGCGCTTGATATTTTTGATCAAGCTCAATTTCCATCTTGTCGATTTTATCGAGCTTGGCATCGATCTTTGCCTGTTCCGCATTCTGTGCATCCATACGTCTGATTTCCAAATACTGCATTTCGAGATCAGTCTCGAGAGGAAGGATCTCCTGCTGGAATTTGAATTCCATCTCTTCGATCTGTCTGATCTGCTCTGAAGTTAATTCAAGATCATAATCATAGTAAGGGCTCATCCTCGGCAATCTCCGCTGTGCCAAGCCGGGCATTGCTGAAATCAAGATCAGAGCCGTAGCGAAAACAAGATAAGTTCTCACTCTTTTCATAAAAATGCCTCCTTTATTGTATTCAAAGATATTATTGAGTTCACTTACGGTATGTCCCTCGTTTATCCTGATTCTCTCTCAACCAACGGGGGCCACGCCCTCTGCCTCTCCTGCCTCGACCCCGTCCTTGTCCGCGCATGTGCTCTTCGAAGATAGACAAATATGTTTCCTGCTGACCAGGAGTAAGGAGCTCTTTGTCCTTGAGGAGATTCCGTATGGTTTTTTTTTGTACCTCCCCCTGCAGCTCGCTTAATTCATCGACAATTTTATCGATATGATTCAAATCCGGTGACGGTCTTTTAAGTTCATCTATCAAGTAAAGCCTTTTCTCCTCCATTGACTGCCGAAGAGTTTCAACCTCTTCCTCGAAGGAAAGTCTCAATCCTTGCATCTTCTGCATTTGGCTCGGTTTAAGGTCAATTTTTATTTCAAGCGCTTCCCATGCAGATCGCTCCGCCTCGATCTCCAAGCGTTGAGGCTTGATCCATCGATTATACGATAGAGTCGCCAGCGCCGTTATATTGATAATGCACAGCAAAACTATGGCTAGTATTGATATTCTTTTTTTCATGATTCTTCATCCGGATCTTGGATTACATAACTTGTGTAAGCATCGCCTATCGTTCCAGCAGGAATATCCTGAAAATCTCGGAAATATTCGCTCACAAAAATTTCCTCAACTATCTCTGGATCTGGTTCAGCGGACTTCTCTTGTACAGAATATCTCTCAGGAACATTCACCAAGTGAACACCAAACACCATACTCAAAAACAAAAGCAATA
>JASFEP010000453.1:0-3418 GCA_050124775.1 Candidatus Aminicenantota bacterium | reverse complement strand
GAACTACCGGGATTTTTCCTGTATAAATTGCCACTCCCACGACAAAACACGGATGGATAATAAACACAGGGAAGTTCCCGGCTACGCTTATAACAGTCAATCCTGTTATGCTTGCCACCCCCAGGGGAGGGAGTGATTTTGTCTTCGGAATTTTTTGCTAGCCAAATGTGTTAGACGGAAACACACCCGATAAAATCCCATAGAATCTTCCTTATGTTTAATAAAATTAAAGAAATTGGTTGATTTTTTTATTCATATGTTTTATATTATTAAACATATTATGCTAATCTGGAGTGATGATGAAGCTTTTAACGCGATCTGAAGAGTATGTTCTGCTTGCGGTCTGGCGGCTTAAAGATAACGCTTACAGCGTGTCCATCCTTGAGCAGGTATCCGAAGTCACAGGCTATAAATGGCAGATCGGAGCCATTTATGTGCCGCTCGAGAAACTCAGAAAAAAGGGCTACCTGCGAAAATACAGAGGAGAGCCCACTACTCAACGAGGGGGACGGAGTAAACTGCTGTATGAGCTCACAAATGCCGGTATAAGGGCTCTTAAAGAAATCAGAGACATTCAGGACACTGTCTGGGCGGGTGTGCCTAAAGTTGTCCTGGACGAGGAATAAGACGAATGTCTCCGATGTCCACCAAACCTCCCAGATGGGGTGAAACCTTGCTCAAAATCTTTTGTCCCCAAGAAGAACACCGAGAAATACTCGGCGATTTCGAGGAGTTATACAACTTGAAGGTCGCAAAAAAGGGAAAGCTGAGAGCCTGTTTCTGGTATTTATTGCAGATCTTCCAGCTGATCCGTTCCGGATCCGAATTATCCTTTTACTGGAATTTTGCCATTTTCAGGAATTATCTCACGGTCGTATTCAGAAATCTCAGGAGGCAGAAGGCGTATTCCTTGATCAATATGTCCGGCCTTGCACTCGGGCTTTCCGTTTTTTTCTTCATCTCTGTCTGGGTCGTTCACGAGATCGGATACGACCGGTTTCACGAGAAGGCATCCTTCATCTACAGAGTCAACGAAATCCGGACGTTTCCCGATGATGTCCAGTACTCATACCGCACTCCGGGACCTCTTTCCCAGATGATCGAAGAATCTTTCCCAGAGATAAAAGAGGCCGTACGGTTTGCATGGACCGGAGAGAGGGTTATCCGCTACAAAAATCGCGTGTATTACGAGAGTGCTATCATCACGGCAGATCCCGCATTTCTTGAGATATTCACTTTCCCTTTAATCGAGGGAGATCCAAAAAGCGCTCTCGATGACCTCTATTCGATCATCATCACAGAGAGTGTCGCGCACAAATATTTTGAGGGAGAAGATCCGGTGGGAAGGATTCTTTCCTTGGACAACAGGTTCGATTTTACCGTGACCGGTGTGATGAAAGATGTTCCTTCGAACAGCCATATCCAGTTCGATATGATCGTGCCCTTCGATATCGTTGGGAAATTGGGTTGGGCGGCAAGAGCCTGGAATTTCAGCCTTGCCTCCACATACATACTCCTCGAAAAGAATGTGGACGTCCAGGCGCTCGGTACAAAAATCGCCGGTATTGTGAAAGCCCATGATGCGGATACCAATATCGAACTATTCCTGCAACCGCTCACAAAAATTCACCTCTTTTCCAATTTTGAAAATCCTCGAGCCCAAGGACGTATCCTTTACGTCTATATTTTTTCATTCATCGGGCTTCTCATTCTCTTGATCGCCTGTATCAATTTTATGAACCTGTCCACCGCCCGGTCGGAACAGCGAGCTAAGGAAATCGGTATACGAAAGGTCGTGGGCGCCTTTCGTAGGCATCTCATCCGTCAGTTTCTGTTCGAAGCTGTATTTTTTGCAGGAATCGGGCTCGCCCTCGCACTGATTCTCGTTCAGGCCTTCCTCCCCGGATTCAATGAGGTCTCGGGTGAATCTTTTTCCCTCTCCAACCTGACCGAAGGCCCCTTACTGTTGTTGATCCTGGGAGTGACCCTGATAACAGGGATCCTTTCCGGCAGTTATCCCGCGCTTTTTCTTTCATCCTTCAAACCTGTAGATGTCTTTAGAGGAAAGCGCAAAGCCGGCTCCAAAGGAGTGCTCTTGCGGAAAACATTGGTTTGGTTCCAGATGAGCGTATCCATCTTTTTGATCATCGGCACTTCCGTGATTTATACCCAGATAGACTATCTGAAGAATAAGGAACTCGGTTTCGATAAAGAGCATGTGGTCTCCCTACCGCTGGGGATCGCTAACGCAGAAAATCCACACATCTACGCGCGATTAAAAAACGAACTGATCCGTGATCCGCACGTGCAGGTGGTGTCTGCATCATTCACTCATCCCACATGGTTTGCCACCGCAGCCGATCGTGTGAGACACAATGGCAGAAGACTGGATGAGAAAATCCCCGTCAACATCACATCCGTGGAGTATGATTTCATCGAGACTCTCAACATCAAGATCCTGAAGGGCCGGAGCTTTTCTAACGACTATGGGAGCGAAAGAGGAAATGTGATCATCAACGAAACCTTCGAGAGGCTTATGGGCGTCGAATCAGCGTTGAACGAAACGCTCACAATCGGTGACGAATACCAAGGGCAAATCATTGGTGTCATGAAAGATTTTCATATGGAATCCGTTGCAGCCGGTAGGATTGGCCCGCTGATTCTATTCTTGAATCCGAGGATCAACTACATATTTGTCCGGATATTCCCCAATGAAATCTCCAGTGCGATGGCTGCTTTGGAAAAGGCCTGGGAGAAGGCTGCTCCGAACCTGCCCTTCAACGCCAATTTTCTCGATGAGGAGTTCGACGGATTGTATCAGGATGTGGAGCGAGTGGGAACGATCCTTAAATATTTCACTTATGTCGCGGGATTGATTGCCTGTTTGGGATTGATCGGCCTGGCGTCCTTTGCCGCTGAAAAACGAACAAAAGAGATCGGTGTGCGCAAAGTGCTGGGTTCTTCAGTGAGTGGCATCGTCGTCTTGCTCTCCCAAGATTTCGTAAAACTTATTCTTCTGGCAAACCTCTGTGCTTGGCCAGTTGCGTGGTTCGTCATGCAGTACTGGCTTGGGAAATTCCCTTATCATGTGAACCTGAGCTGGACTGTTTTTATCCTTTCTGGCCTGCTCGCTATGGTCGTCACCCTAGCAGCTGTGGGTTATCAGACGCTGCGCGCATCTCTTGCAGATCCAGTTCGTTCGTTGAGATACGAATAGAAAGGAATACCTTCTTTGGCGGAACGTGCAGGATAATTCTTTAGGTGACTTTTTCTCCGGTGACATCCATCCCCATCAACTCATTAGTAAGATGACATTTGGTGTACTTACCCGTATCGTCTTTCAAAAACTTGATCGAGTACGTGCCTTCTTCGGGATCTTCGACAGTGAATTCAAAAACCTTCCCTTTCACAGGCTCCA
>JASFEP010000452.1:0-3440 GCA_050124775.1 Candidatus Aminicenantota bacterium | reverse complement strand
CCGACTTGTGGAAGCAAGGCAGAAAGGCGCCATCGCAATGATCTTGGATCCGGTTTCCAGCCAAACGCTTCATGGATCGCCATAGCACATGCCAGGCTCATGCCCACTGTGGTTGTGATGGGAACGGCAAGAAAACCTACATAGAATAAAATCTGTGACCATGTAGGGCCCAAAAGCGGCATGAGCGCTTGCGAGAGTTCAGGGGCTGTTTCCGGACACACTCCTTGCTTGTGGAGCGTCCCGGCAAAAACTCCTATCACAAGGAAATTGACGAAGACGAATGGGAGAAACAATCCGACTGAGATATCGAATCTTGCCTGGGATTCATGTTTTTTTCCCCATCCGCGTGCCAATCCTGCGTAATGAAAAAGGACCCAATCCATAACTCCTATGGCGGCTGCAGAAGTGGCCACGAACAGATCCAGTCCTTCCGCTCCAGACGGAAGCCAGGGAATAAACAGTCCTTTGAAGAAGGCGCCCCAATCTATTCCCACTAGTATGAGACACGCACCAAAACAAAGAAGCATGAGTCCAATACTCAACTTCATGAAGCTCTCCACGAGAGCGATGCCCTTGCGGCCGCGTCTTCCATAGCTGAGGATCAAACCGCTGGTGATAGCCATGTAGACGATCCAGTTGATCTGGCGCGGGAATCGGAATCCGAGCATGGGAGTCAACGATTCGATAAGGTGTGTGCCGAGGCTGTACTGGCCATAATTGAAGATGATGGCCACTGCGGCAGTCCCGATCAATGCTGTCATCAGGGAACCGACGATCCATCCGTGATAGCGATTCTGTATTTGGATAACCCGAAAACCTCCCCGGCAGGTAAATCGGGCCATAGCCGCCATCATGAACAGCCCCAAACCCATGGATACCCAGATCAGCCACATGGTCCTGTACCCGAACATCGCCCCAGAAAGCATCGCCGCGGTCAGAGTTCCTGCGCCGAGTGTGAGTGCACTATCCATGAAACCGGGGCCACTGAGCTTGAGGTGACCCCAAAACCGCATTAAGTGAGGTTTTTCCGACAGCAACTCCAACTGCTGGACCTCAGCCTCCAAGACCTCCTTTGGGATCTCATCTGTGATGGGGTAGTGGACTGAAGTTTCTTCTTTCATTTCCGAAGATCCCCAGAATTTTTTCACAAGCGACCGGGATTGTCAAAGACCTTGAATTCCTATCCCTAGCCCTTCAAAATGGAAATATGTTCAAAAAAGTGTGATTTTTATGTAAACTATTACGGAAAAGAATGGATTTTATCAAAGAACTGGGCTACTTGGCCATCGCCACGCGGATGAAGAGGCTTACAGACAGGTTAATGCGCGGGGCTATCGAGGCCTATCAATCTTTTGACATCGATTTTGAGCCCCGGTGGTTCGCTCTATTTTATTTGCTTCACTCACAAGGATCGGCTCTGTCTATATCTGAAATCGCTCAATCCCTGAAAATATCTCACCCGGCTGTCATCCAGATCTCTCAGATGCTCATTAAAAAGGATCTCATCGAATCCATCCAAGATGATGCTGATCGAAGGATTAGACGACTCAAACTGACCGATAAGGGAATAGGATTGGCCTCGGCGCTCGAGCCGATCTGGAATGATTTCGAGATCGCTACAGCGCGGATGTTAGACAGCGCAGGTGTCGATATCCTGGATGTCATTCGAAAGATCGAGAGCGAATTGGACAAAGAATCCATCTCCGAACGGATCATCAAACAGATCAAGGAGAGACAATATAATGCGGTCGAAATTTTTGACTTCTCCTATGAGTATAGGGATTATTTCAAAACACTGAATATCGAATGGCTCGAGAAATATTTTGAGGTCGAGGAGGAGGACCTCAAGATCCTGGCGAATCCTGAATCAGAGATCATTCGAAAAGGTGGATATATCTTTTTCGCCCGTCTTGATGGTGAGGTCGTCGGCACTGGAGCTCTTTTATACGTCGACGGCGAGACGTATGAGATTGTGAAAATGGCGGTTACGGAGCGAGCGCAGGGAAATCAAGTGGGAAAACGGCTAACAGCGGCGCTCATCGATAAGGCCAAAGAAGAAGGAGCGAAATCTATCATCCTGAAAACCGACAACAAGTTGTGGGCAGCTGTGAATCTCTATAGGAAATTCGGATTTAAAGTCACCGTAGGTGAAAAAAGTGCATCCGGGATTTTTGATAGAGAAAAGTGTGGCTTGCTTATGAAGCTTGAGCTTGTTTGAGTTAAAAGGTTCTCATTTTTTTGCAACGATTACGTAAGAAACTACGTATTACATTACAAAAAACAGGAGGCATATTATGATCGAAAATACGGGAAAGAACGTGAGATTGACCCTGATCCTGTGTGTATATTTGATAGCATTCCTCTGTGTGCCTTCATTTTGCCAGGATGAAGAAAATGAGGTGCAGCCTGGGTCCATTGGGCCTTCAAAAAAAGCTGACATCGTCGATAGCATCAGCAAACTTCTCGTCGATAAGTATATTTTCCTCGAGACAGCCGAAAAGATGCAGGAAGTTGTCAAAGCTAAACTTAAGGAAGGGAAGTATGACGGCATAGAGACAACCGTCGATTTCGCGCGTGTTCTGACCGAAGATTTGCGGAGTGTGAGTAAGGATAAACACATCCGTGTTGTTCATGATCCGGACATGGTCAGGCGTATTAAGATTCGAGAGGGCAAAAGTGAAGAGGAGCGAAAAAAGGAGCTCGAGAGAATCATTGAAAGCGAGCGCCAGAGAAATTTCGGATTTCAAAAAATGGAGATGCTGGAAGGAAATATCGGCTATCTCGACCTGCGTTATTTTTCGGGTGTTAAACCGTCTGGCGAAACCGCCGTAGCTGCGATGAATTTTTTGTCCAATGCCAAAGCCATAATCATCGATCTCCGTAAGAATGGTGGGGGCAATCCCTCCATGATTCAACTTTTGAGCAGTTATTTTCTGGAGGATTATACGCACCTGAACAGTTTCGAGAACCGGGGAGAAGAATCCCTGCAGCAGTTCTGGACCCTTCCCTATGTGCCCGGCCGCAAGATGTATGAGACAGACCTTTATGTGCTGACAAGCCGGAGAACTTTTTCCGGTGCCGAAGAATTCACATACAATATGAAGAACCTCGAACGAGCGACTATCATAGGCGAAAGGACTGGCGGCGGTGCCCATCCCGGAGGATTACAGATCGCAGCGCATGATTTTTTGGTATGGGTTCCCACAGGAAGAGCGGTCAACCCCATTACCAAGACGAACTGGGAAGGCACGGGCATCGAACCTCATATCACTGTTCCTCAGGAAGAGGCTCTCGACAAGGCCCATGCTTTGGCTTTGGATAAGTTGATCGAAAAAACCGAAGACGAAGGAGAAAAAAGAGCACTGAGCTGGGCCCTGGATGGATTAAAAGCCAAAAGGAATCCCGTCAAAATCGACCGATCAATCTTGGAGAAATACCGG
>JASFEP010000451.1:0-3442 GCA_050124775.1 Candidatus Aminicenantota bacterium | reverse complement strand
GCCGTAGTATTTCCCCCCAGTGATTTTGGATAGATGTTTCATCGTGCCCCCGCCCATCATTCGCTCATCCTTCATGATCGTTTCTCTCAGGTCCTCGGTATCCAGTGTGTAGAACTGGCTGTTGGATGCGGCGAGTTCTTTGAGCATGTTTTCAAATTTGATGCGTCGCGCCGTATCGCCCAGGTTATCTTCCATACTGACGCTGAGATCTTTCCTGTAGGTACTGCTCACTCCAAATGGAGTGGGAATTCCATAGAGGTAGGAGGTCGGAATTCCGGTTGAAAAAAGGATGATATGTTTGTGGCCGGGGATGTAGCGCAGGGCTTTTGCCAGCTCGCTCATCTTGGTCGTAAAACTCGTTACCTGTTTCCTGAAGGCTCCCCTGTCCATATTTGTCGCTTGCTCCCGCATCTTCTGGAACTGCGCATCTCCCGTGAATTTCATCGCATCCAAAGGCTGGTGGTATTCGCTTGCATCCGGGGCAGAGAGCTTCAGGGTATTTCTCCAGAACTGCTCCTCGACATTGTTCGCATAACCGAGCACTTTTTCTACGCCTATACCTTCGATCGCATCTCTGACTTTTCGATGATTCGTAGTCAAAAATTCATGGAGACACAAGCTGTTGAGGAGCGAGTAAGATATCAGCCCTATTTCGTCGGTAGGGTGGAGTTTCGTGTCGATAAAATGGAGGGCCGCATCTCTGGAATGTTTGATTCCTTTTCTATTGTTGAAGGCAAAATCGAAGAAAAAAAAGAATTTACGGTTCATCTCTTGTGCAGGCTGGATTTCTTCAGCGGAAGAGGGCTCAGGCTTGTATATATGATCCAGGGGACTTTTTTCTTTTTCTTTTTCTTTTGGGAGCAAAGTCAGCGTATACTTCTCGAATTCTGTGAGGTCCTTTCTCTCCCCGTTATCGAAAAGCTCAAAATCTTTGAGCTCCAAGTCCATGGCTGGTTTCCCATCCTTATCCGTGACATAGATTTGGATGAGCTTGAGAGTGACTGTGACTTCGTGTTGCTCTTGCTCTTGAGATCCCTTTTCATGTTCAGGAATTGAAGGAAAAATGTTATTGCCGATAAGGATTAAGTATAGGGCCAAACAAACAAAAAAGATAAATTTTTTCACGCTGCCCTGCTCATGGATCCTTCGAAGATGGCACATGATTGGTACTCTGCATACCAATAGTATAAACCGCATGGCGGAAAATGCAAACTCTCAAGGACTTCTGAAGGGGGTGCTTTCCCACAAAACCGGAAATTTTTGCATGGCAGAAAAGCGGAAGTTTTTGCATGGCATTGACAGCTCAGGCTTTTCCTTTGACTCAGCGACTATTCCTTGATACTCTTTCCGTAAAATTGGGGAGTACAAGGTGTGTTCGCCCCTCACACAAAGTTCAAAAGGGTATTGATGACAATCAGGAGACGGAGATCAAAGGACTTTTTCTGAACGATGCCAGTGTGTTTCCCACCCCGCTAGGAATTCCACCCTCCCTGACCATTGTGGCCCTCTCAAAAAGACTGGCGAACCATCTCAAGGCCAGAAGCTGATCGATCTGTGCATATTCGAATTTTATAACACAGAGTCATAAATAATATATGAATACCCTCATTTTGTAACCTACAGTTAAGTCTATGGAATAAAATCGGAAACATCTGATTCGGGTATTCCGGATTCGCACATCGGATTCAACTACCGTTCGATTTGCTTGCGGGCTTCGAGGACAAAATTAATCAGCTGACCCCGGCTTTTGACACCCAGTTTTTGGTAGAGATTATAGATGTGGTTCTTGACAGTGTTGTACGAAATAAATAGCACATCCTCGATCTCTTTGTTACTCTTCCCTTGAAGAATGAGCTCCATAATCTCACGCTCCCTGTTGGAAATTGGATGATTTTGAAGCGCGACATCCATAAACTGCAGGTTCTCATCGGGTGAAAACTTAAGATAATTGCGCACGAAAAATTTGTTAAGCCAGAGAATCGGGACCGAATTCAAAAAAAGAAGAGCACTGGCGGACACATAGAGATTGAACGTATCCGAGAGAGCGGACGATCCGAAAAAAACCACATACCCCAAAAGGTTGAACCATCCAAAAGCCCGGTGGGATTTTAATCTGATGTCATTGTTTTCGGTGTTTTTCCTTATGAGAAGGCTGACATTAGCAGTAAGAATAAAAATCATAGCTAATATGACGATACCCCTGTACATCATCAAGATCCACGAATTGGAACCGGTATTCATGTACGTGGTGATACCGATGATGGTATTGACGCCGACGAGTACGAGCGTCGCAATGAATAGCCGGTTGAGTGTATTGGAATTCTCAACTGCTTTGAGTCCCGTAACCACACAAACAAACGAATGGATCAATCCGATCTCAACAAGCGTGGCTACAAGAAATACGATCGTGTAGAAAACAGATTGGGGATCTGTGAACATTGATTCAGGAAAGTTCAAATAAAGATACTTGGTGATAAGGAAGAGAAAGACCGCCAGGTTCAGAAAAATAACGTAGCGGACAAGAAAACGCAAAAAGGAATTCCCGTAGATCCTATAAAATTGAAAGGCATAAACGGCAGCCCATGTCCCAAGAATGAGGGCGAAAAGCATAAGAAGCAAAACGAGGTGAAGCATCTCTTTGTCCGCTTACTTATAAATACGATAAATATAAAGTCCCGTTTTCTTCACTAACATAGAAAAAACTCCCAAAGAAAGCAAGCTCATTCCAGAGGAAAGGAAATGGGAAAAGTTTACTATCTTAAAAATAGATAATTTTTTCCCATTTACACCGGGACGGACAGGGCTCATATTGGATTTGTGATCACGAGAAAATTTTTCTGGAGGCTAAAATGATCGAAAAAATCTCACCCGGAATTTTGGACCGAAGAGAATTCGCGAGGCGTTTGGTAACGACCTGTTCGCTCGTCTGTTTTGGGAGCAGCGGTCTTTTTGCTATGCTCCGCCCGACACAAGAGGAGAAGCAAAAAAAGACCAAGCATAAATTCCTCGAAGATACGGGAATGACATACGAGCAGGTCTATAAACTCGCAGCAGGCAATCTTTTTATCCCCATAGTGAGTGAGCTCGTTGATCGAGTGGGAATGGATATTATCAAAGAAGCATCTGCAGATTCTATGAAAAAGCGTGTGAAAGCGTATGTCAAAAGATTGGAAAAAAGAGACCTTGCCACATTGGCCGCATTTTTCAAATCCCCGAGCCCTACTGGCGAGCACACTTTAACGAGAGAAATCATCCAGGATACAGATATGGTCTTCGAGATGAAGGTCACGGAATGTTTATGGGCAAAAACCTTTCGAGAGGCCAAAGCGGCCGATCTCGGTTTCAATAGTATATGCTTTGCAGACTATGCGATGGCAGAGGCTTTTAATCCGAAGATAAAGCTCATCCGGGATAAAACACTCATGCAGGGGCACGACTGCTG
>JASFEP010000450.1:0-3445 GCA_050124775.1 Candidatus Aminicenantota bacterium | reverse complement strand
CTCTATCGATGCAACGGCTATCCCGGCGCCTACGGATCCGCAGATCAGAAAGTATATCGATGAATCTGCCAAAGAACTGGGATTGTCCACACTGTTTATGCCCAGCGGAGCAGGCCACGACGCACAGGATATGGCTAAAATCGCCTCCACCGGAATGATATTTATTCCCAGTGTTGGGGGGATCAGCCACTCTCCCAAGGAATATTCCCGGCCGGAGGATATCACAAACGGTGTGAATGTGCTTCTTCGAACGATTCTCAAGATCGATGAGAGTGCAATCGATTGAACATCACAGTATAAGAGTGAGGTCGGTTCGCGTGATCTTTATTTTGGTCAAAATATCCTTTTTCAGCCTATGATTCATTGGAGTGTGATTATTTCGACATATCTGTATCCCGCTTTGCTTTGAACTCTGTGCCTTCGCTCCATTGAGGGAAGGTAGATTCCATGCTCAGTTTGTAACCCACCTTGAACAGCAACCGCAGGTCATCCACGGCGCCTCGGAGATCCCAGTTTGGGTCGAATTCATCCGAAGGTTTGTGGTAGTTCTCGGCGTTGTATTTTTCCTTGAGCGCACGTGTCCATTCCTCTCCGTGCTCGACGTGATCATTTCCTGTCCCGGTGTAGAGCGACGGTATGCCCTGCTTTGCAAAACTGAAGTGATCGGATCTGTAGAATGATCCTCTCTCTGGTGTTGGATTGGGTTTGACAATCCGGCCCTGTTCGGCCGCAGCTTCTTTGACGTAATCATCCAATTCGGATTTGCCGTATCCCACTATCGTGATGTCCTTCATCGGACCGTAAATGTTGAGTGCATCCATATTGATGGCTGCCACGGTTTTGTGTGTGGGATAAATCGGATGAGTGGCATAGTGAAGAGACCCCAACAATCCCTGTTCCTCCGCGGTGACGGCAAGGAGGGCTATGGATCGCTTGGGAGGTGGATTTACGGTTTGAAAGGCCCTCGCCAGCTCGATCAAGCCGGCTGTGCCCGTGGCGTTATCGAGAGCGCCGTTAAATATTTGATCGCCCTCCAGCTTCGGATCTCTCCCGAAATGATCCCAGTGCGCCATGTAAAAGATGTATTCATCTGCACGTTCTGTGCCGGGCACAACTGCTATGACGTTTCGGGAGACAGATTCTTTGATGCTATTTTTTAGAAGGAGAGAACACTTCAAATCTAAAGGAATAGCTTGGAAATCACGTTCTGCTGCCTTCGCCTTTACTTCTTCAAAACTTTGACCTTCCTCATCAAGCAATTGTTTGGTGACATCCAATGTCAACCAGCCCTCCACAGCGCAGCGAGACATATTTTTATCGCCGCTGGGAAGGATAAACTGCGGCCCGGTCCATCCATTCTTCACGACACCCCAGCCATACGCTGCTGGCTTTGTTTCATGGATGATGAAAGCCCCTGCTGCACCCTGTCTGGCGGCCTCCTCATATTTGTATGTCCAGCGTCCGTAATATGTCATAGCCCTGCCGGTAAAAAGTCCGGGATCTTCCGTGGCAAATCCCGGGTCGTTCACCAACATCACAACTGTTTTTCCTCGAACATCGATGTCTTTGTAATCGTTCCAATCATACTCGGGAGCGACAATCCCGTACCCGACGAACACCATCTCAGTCTCATCCAATGAGACCTCATCGACTGTCCTCAGTGTCACGGACGCGAATTCATCACCGAAGGAGAACTCATATGATCTCGTTTTTCCCTTTATAGTGAGGTTTCCCTCCGGGATTGACTCAATCTCTACCAGCGGAACTTCCTGAAAAAAACTGCTGTCATTCCCCGGTTCGAGCCCTAGGGCTTGAAATTTCTCCTTCAAAAAGTTGATGGTTAATTCTTCCCCTTTCGAAGCCGGGGCCCTCCCTTCGAATTCGTCCGATGAGAGGATTTGTGTATTTTTAGATAATGACTCTGCTGAGATGGAAGTGACAGCAGCCTCGATGTCCTGTGTTTTTTTTGTGCATTGGAGCGACAAAAAAACAAAAGTCATCGCAAATCCCAGTAAAACGAATCTTTTTATCACCTGTATCCTCCTTACAAAAAGTCAAGTCTGATTCCATTTGAAGTGTTTTTCCTCATTTTTTGCGGTTCTTCTCTGTGTCTTCATAACAAAATTCGAGAAACGTCAAAGAACATAGCTATCCCAAAATATATATCACAGTCTGTGATTGACCGCAATTTTCGCCTGTGATATATATCAAACACGGCCAGAAAGAAATCTGAATTCCCGATTAATCCGGAAGGATTTTCTGAATAATCCAGAACAGAGATGGATCATTCACGGACCGAGGTCGCGGCAAAGTCAAGGCAGTGATTCCTGAAGATGTAGTGGACTACTTCGATGGGGCTACAACGAAGGCTTTGTTATGAGATCGGCTCGCCTGGAGGGAAAAAGATGCTGCCAATAGGATAGTGAGTGGTATTTGTAAATAAGTTCGGCAGCAGGTTTTATGAATAATCCAGAAGTGCAACAATTTTCCGGCTCGGTGTGTCAAAGAAGTGAAATCCAGACAAGGAGAGTGAGATGACACGCACGAAATATACAGAGCTTATAGCCATCGTTTTAACTGTGTTTCTGCTTGCAGCCTGGGGCCTGGCTTACGTAGCGCAGGAGGAATCAACGGATGAAACGAAGCAGCAAGAGAATGTTGTGCAGAAAACCCAGAAACCCGAACAGGAAAAGAAAAAGAAAGAGGATACAGACGATGTGGGGGAGGCCATCAGCAAAAGAATGGCTGAGGGTGAAAGTATGTTCAAGATTCTCGGAATACCGGAGGCGGAAGATTATCTGCCCGGGACATTTGAAATCATCCTTATGTGGTCGATTCCCATCGCCGCCTTGATCGGGATCGTGGTGCTCGTTATCATTATCACGAAGCGCCGCAACCAAAGGATCCTGGCCATGATCGAAAAAGGAATCACTCCGGATGAAGCGACACTCAAAATGTTCAGGCCCAAACCGTTCCGCTGGGATCTCTTTAGCCTGCTGACCGGTCTGGTGCTGCTCCTTGGTGGACTTGGAGTCGCTCTATTTAAAATGGGGAAGGAAGGCATCGACCAGTGGTATCACGGAATCATTCCCATTCTTGTAGGTGTCGCTTTTATCATTGCGTACCGTATTTTGTTGAAGGACAAAACATCCGGGTGATTTCATTTCATGTTGGGCCAGAAGGTCGACATGCTGTCTGAATCGAAGAAATAAAGAGCGATGAGAGAAGTGGATTCGAGCCTGATCCATGAGATCAAGCAGGGCAGGTACGAGTTTTTTGATGTCGTTATCGAGGAATACCAAAATCCGCTCTTCGCATTTTTGTACAGGATGGTCCGCGATGCCGACGACGCACGGGATTTGTGCCAGGACACCTTTTTCAAGGCCTATAAATACATCCGTTCGTTCAAGGAAGAGGCCAAGTTTTCCACATGGTTGTTCCGGAT
>JASFEP010000449.1:0-3453 GCA_050124775.1 Candidatus Aminicenantota bacterium | reverse complement strand
GTGTCTGTATCTTCGCCGCGTGCCTGCTCCGGCGACATATAAGCAAACGTTCCGAAGGTCGATCCAGGCTTTGTGATCCTGGACTGGCCGGCCAGTTTGGCGATGCCGAAATCGACGATCTTTGCCTTTCCCTTCTCTGTTAGCATTATGTTCCCTGCTTTGATATCCCGATGGACTATTCCTTTGTCATGGGCTTCTTGGAGTCCCTCTGCAACTTGGATGGCAATGCTTGTAGCTTCATCAACACTCAACGGGCCAGACTTAAGTCTGTCTTTGAGACTTTCACCCTGGATGTAAGCCATCGCAATATAATTTTGTCCTTCGAACTCATCAACTTCATACACGGTGCAGATATTCGTATGATCCAAGGATGCAGCGGCTCGGGCTTCCTGTTGAAAACGATCTATGGCCTCTTGGTTAAGCGTGAGCTCCTGGGGAAGGAACTTGAGGGCAACTGTCCGCTTGAGTTTTGTATCCTTAGCCAAATAGACATTGCCCATACCACCCTTTCCTAGTTCTTGAATAACCTGATATTTTCTGGCAAAGGAGAACTCAGTTATCGGCCCTTCCCTGGGAGTTTTTATGGTTTCCGTAACAGAGATATCTTTGGGTGTGGATAATTGCGTGCCGCAATCACCACAGAAGCTTTTAGTATCAGGATTCTCTGCTTTGCATTCAGGACATCGAATTGTCATTTTTCCCCTTCTTAGATGAGAATAAGATAATCATTTGTAAAGAAAGAGTCAAACAAAGATATTGTGAAACATACAATATTGTGACCTTCCGAGGTATTTTTTCATATACTTAGGCAGACTTCGATATCCCATCGGGTAGTGATTTAACTTGTTGAAAAGATTGATTATTACTTTGTTTCCAGAAGGTTAAGAGATGCGGTTAAAATCGGATCCGTAGAACAAATGGGGCATTTAACACACTTATAAAAGTAGTAATAGGAAGACCGGTAGAGATTGTGTTAGAACTTTACCAAAAGACCTTGTTTGCCCGATTTACGTTTGGTTTTCTCCCCCTAATCGAGCGATGGCCCTCCTATTTGAATGCGAAAACGTACTCCTGGATACCATGACGCAACAGGAAGGAACAGGATACAGTGAATCGTGACATGAGTCTGGTTATATCTCGAGGCTGATAGCGTGGGCATGGTCTTGTTTCCTGGGCCGTTATTTCGTGGATCATCTGTTCGCGGTTGAGAATTCTGAATTTCGTGGGTGATATAGGAATGTTCGGCAGAGACGAGATCAGCGCGAAAATTTTGGTCCCCCGACGGCACCAGGAACTCAGCCTTCGAACAAGCACCTTGAGTTCCCGCTGCTCGAAGTAATTAAAAAGGTCCCAAGCAAGGATAATGTCGAAGACCTTTTCGTCACTGAACGGAAGCAGTCCGGAAAACATTGCCTCCTCCGACTCGTCCTCAGCCAAAACGGATGCCTTCCGCTCCCGGTAACTGCGATAGAAGTCCTGGATATGAAGCCTGCAGGAGAATTGCGACCAGAATCGCACATTTTCTTCCAGGGCAGGGCCAAGATCCAGGATAGAGTAAGTACGATCGCCCCGAACCGTGTCAAGCAGCGCATTCAGTCCGAGCGAATTGTACGCTACAGGCGAAACCACACTTTCTCGAGGAGCACTCAATGTCATGGGATACTGCGCCGAATTTCTCTCCGGAGGCCGTCTCGCACCGTTGGAATTATGCCTAGTCCCCGGTCTTATCCTGTTTAGGCATTTGGTGTGACAGAGGCTTCACTGCAGGGCTTTCTTTTTGTGACGGTTTTACTTCTGTTTCAGGCTTAGCCTTTGGTAACGTCTTTGCTTCTGCTTCAGGCTTTTCTTTGTGCGACGGTTTTGCTTCTACTTCAGATTTTACAGTCATGTCGATGCTGCCCTTGAAGTCCGCCTCGTCCTCCAGGCTCACACGTGGAGCAAATAGGTCGCCTCGCACTTTGCTGGATTTCCGCAGGATAATCTGCTCTGACCCATAGAGATTACCGTCGACCTCTCCCATAACGATAATGCTTCGTCCATGAATATCAGCCTTGATGCGCCCCTGTTTGCCGATTGTGATGCTGTGTTGATTCAGATCGATCTTTCCCTTAACTCGGCCCTCCACAAGCAGATCCTCACCGCCCGAGAGGTTGCCCTCTATCTTGATCGAAGGACCGATCAATGCCCGTTCCTTGGCAGACGGCGGCTGACTCCGCGGGACCGATGGCTGCGGAGGAGGTTGAATGGGAGTCTGGGTGGGAGGATTGACATCATTCGATTTTTTCCAAATCATAGTCTACTCCTTAGTTTTAATTTCAAAGCGAAAAAATACCATCTTCTTCACTTCCTGAATTTAACCTCCTGCCCAAACTTAGGCCTGACCCTAATTGATAATAATAATAAATCGAAGCGCTATGGAATGTCAAGTCAAGCAAGAATCTGGGTCAACGCGAATCCATAACTTCCTGTTTTCTCTCACGCAAAAATTTCCGGCGTCCATCCTGAAATAAAATTATCAGATCCCAATTGAGAGAGGGACAGTATACTTAGTTTGACTTGGAGAATGGTCTTTCTGGTAGACAGCTTAGACAATTCGGATTTTTATAACTGAGAGTTATAAAATAGCGGATATTTGTTCCTTTTTATAACTGGGAGTCATAAACTGTGGATGGCACCGGAAATGCAATCCAATAGTCTATTTTTGGGGGAATCAATCAAAGCCCGTCCTATTATCGGTCTGAGACAGCCTGTTTCAGGTCGAATTCGTGCATACGATCATATTTTTTTCCCATGACGGCCAGTCCGCTCAGAGAGCATGTATCATAAACGACAGACCAGATGGTGTTTTCTTGAGAGACATCTTTAAGGAGTGAAAGCGCATGTGAGGGAGAGTGCACACGGCCCTCCTTTTCAAGTGTCTCCGACACTTTTCTGTATCTCCAACACGATGCCCGGGAGCTTTCCGGGGATAGACCTGTAATGATAAAGTTGGTCGCCACGTGCCACGAACGAGTATTCGGGAGTACCGACATTCCCCGGTTCACGAATTCGACCACAACCGACTTTCCCGATCTGTCCGTAATGAAATAATGAAGAGGAGGCCCTCCTTGAAAATCGATATTGAAACTCTCGATGATGGCGATAGCCTCGTCCACATCTTTCGCATGATCCAACATCAACCGGATGATCATGAGGCTGCCGACGGTTTTTTTTTGAGGATCATTAGGTCCGTCTGCCGAAGACAAGGCCATCATGCCTATGGCCAACCCCTGTTCGTTCATGCCATCGAACGGGAGGAGAGGCGATCGCAACAATCCTCCGGGATTCTTCTTGGGATCATCACTCCTTGAATACCCTAAATAAGAGATATCCACCATAGATACGGATGCATACCTATCTGGGGGATCTGTAAAAAGGAGGAGAGCCGGATGGGTGCCCCAGTCGAAGTTTCTT
>JASFEP010000448.1:0-3460 GCA_050124775.1 Candidatus Aminicenantota bacterium | reverse complement strand
GAGGGAGCGGCCTGTCTGTTCGGCAAGAATTTTTTCTACGACACTCGCGATCCGGATGTACTTCCCTGCCAGGCCCAGTTCCTTTGCCAGGCTGAAAAGCTTGACTGTTCTTGGGTCTTTTGAGTGGAGCCGATGTCCGAATCCAGAGGCCCTCTGTTTTCTCTCCCTCATTTCGTGGAGAATTTCCGAAGCGGCGTTTTCTTCATCAATTCCTTTTTTAACCATTCGATCGGCGATCGCTAAAAAAAGTCTCATGCCTTCTTCGATGGCCCCTCCATGATATCTCGAAATAGCGAGAACTCCGGCTGCAACGGCAGAGTTCAGCTCTGCGCCTGTGGACATCACCGTCCTAGCAGTCAGTACAGATGGGGGGCTTGCCCCATGATCGACCGATGAGACAAAAATGGCATCGATGAGTTTACCGACCTCAACAGAGGGCATTTCCCCCTTTAGGACTAAGTAGATCGCTTGGGAAAAAGTGATTTTCCCCATCAATTCATCGACCGGATATCCCCGCACTGATATGCTGTTGGGTTTGACCTCTGTCACAGATGTTTTCCAGTGCAGATCGCTCATGGTTACCTCCCTGAAGATTTTTTCAACTGGAGAGCAGCTTTTGGTATGTCCGAAATGGAATCAACCACATGAACTCCCACATCTTTCAGCCTTTGTACCTTGCTCTGGTATGATCCTCTTGTCCCCTCGACGATCGCCCCCGCATGAGAGAACCGTGTTCCTGATTTGGCTGCTTTTCCCCCTATATAGGCGATTAAGGGTTTGGTGAACGCCCCTTTCTGGATAAGGTCAGCGACTCTTTCCTCCTGTGTTGTACCGATCTCACCGAACATCGCTACCATATGTGTCTGTTCATCCTTTTCGAACAGCTCCATCACCTCTGGATGAGAAAGACCCACAACAGCATCCCCCCCTACATGTAAAATCGTGCTCTGTCCCAGACCTGCTTCGGTTAAATAGTAAGCGATCGCAGAGGTCATTCCTCCGCTGCGGGAACTCACACCGACTTCGCCTGGCCGAAACCATTCCCGGGCTCTCTCCGCACGCCCTCCTATCATGCCAAGAACGGCCTTACCCGGGCTTACCAGCCCCAGTGTGTTGGGCCCGACAAATGTTGCCTGTTTTTCCTTTGCCAGTCTTGCAATCTCAAGCACATCGAAGATCGGGACACGATCGGGAACGATCGTCAGGAACCTGACTCCTGCATCTATGGCCTCTAATGCCGCATTTTTCACCAATGCAGCGGGGACAAAGATTACACTAATATCGATGGGACCGCATTTTTCCCACGCTTCCTCGACCGTGTCATACACAGGAACTCCAAAGACCTCTCTTCCGCCCTTTCCCGGTGTTACTCCTGCCACAACATGCGTTCCATAGTCCTTCATCAGCCGAGTCCGCACCATGCCTTCTCGACCGGTTATTCCCTGGACAACGACTCGCGACTTTTCATCCACCAATATAGCCATATCTAAAGCTTCTCTTTCTCTGTCGATCCTGAATCCGCGATCCTTCGAATCTCTCGATTCCGGTATTCCTTAAGTCCCGGGATCGGCAGAAGGATATGAATTGAATCCTGCTCATGAAACCGGCAGAAGATCTCGCATGCCAAACACTCTGTGCACTTACCCTTTTTCGCTTCTTCTTCGGTCACAGCCAGTACAGGTCTGCCATCCACGAGCTTGAGGATCTCCGGAGCACATGCGTCCACACAGCCTTTCGTGCCGCAGGAGATACATTTCGACTGGTCTATGACAATCCTTCCCGTTAACGTATCGAATACATAAGAGTCTGCCGGTATATCAGGATCGCGAATAGGTCTGATCTCATGGGAAAGGTCATTATTTGCTTCAATCAGCTCTTTCATTCGCCTGGCACAAAACTCCGGACTGTCATCGCGGCCATACCCTTCTATCACGGCAGGAATATCCTTAAGATACGCAGCGAGTATTTCTATCGCTTTCTCCTCATAATTCCCCCCCAATCGGATCACACCGGGTATCTCAAGGTTTTCCTCATAAAAGGCTTTAACGATACCTCGAGCGGAATGATATTGTTCCTGGCTGGCCACACCAGAGCCAGAAGCGAAGTATCCCTTGATATTCGGTTGGGAAAGGATGATCTTTGCAGCCCGATAGACCTTGCTGGATGATGGATTTCCGCTGGTATCACAATAATTTGCCAGTTGGAGACCCAAGTTCAAAACAGCATCCATCGACATCATGGAACCGCCGCCCCCCGCTCCGTTAAAGCCAATATATCTGCCCTCTTTGGAGACCTCGTCTGTCATCTCTAGGAAGTAAAATGTGCCGCGATGGTCCTTCTCTTCGACACGAAAGGCGATCTTCTCGAGCTCCGAGGGCGGCCGATCGAACTCCCGTGCGATCTCTATGCCCAATTCGGGATGCCGGAAAACGGCATAGTCATCCACAGCGATATGGCAATCGGCCGCATACACTTTTCCGTCTTCGGTGAGGACCATCGGATTGATCTCAGCCGAGCGGGCGTCGCATCGGCGGGCAACCTCATACAGTTTTGTGAGGACACCAGAGACCTTCAAAAGGAGCTTCCCTGATATTCCCGTGCGGCGCAGGAGATTCCGGGCTTCATAATCCCTCAATCCCTCCAGTACATCGACAGGAATCTGGGAAACCTGTTCCTTATGTTCACGAGCGATCTCCTCGATCCCGGTCCCCCCTACGGAACTGAAGATCATGACAGGGCATTTCTGTGCATCATCGATAACGAGTCCAGCAAAATATTCTGATCGAATGGCCAATTTTTCCTCGACCAGTACTCTTTCCACCTCGTAATTCTTGATTTTTTTCCCCAATAGATTGCGGGCTTTCTCTTCAGCTTCCTGGGGAGAATCGGCGAATTCGATCCCTCCCAATCCGGCGCGTCCGGTCACCCAAATTTGGATCTTAAGAACGACAGGGCGCCCCAACCGTCGGGCAACTTCTCGAGCTTCTTCAGGTGTCGATACGACCTCGCCCTCAGGAACGGGAATGCCTGCAGCTCTCAAGAGTTTTTTGCCCTGGAATTCATAAAGTCGAGACACGTCAGTGATCCTTTCTTCCTAGTCCATATATTATTCTCACCATGTTAAAATTTGTCAATCACAAATGAGAAGCTGGTAGAAACGGTAAGATGAAATTGTTGAGATTTTTTATTATGAATTTGTCAGAAGGTTTTATGAATAATCCAGGAGAATATGGATTATTCACGAGTCGAGATCGCCGCAAAGGCGAGGCCGTGGCCCCTGAAGATGGTGTGAACACCCTCGAAGGGGCTACAACGATGGCTTTGTGGTGAGATCGGCTCGCCCGAAGGGGAAAAGACGCTGCCAATAGAATATTGAGTTGTTTTTGAAGGAAAGTTGGCAGCAGATTTTATGAATAATCCAGGAGAATATGGATTATTCACGAGTCGAGATCGCCGCAAA
>JASFEP010000447.1:0-3465 GCA_050124775.1 Candidatus Aminicenantota bacterium | reverse complement strand
TTTTCAGCCCTGCCGATCAAACCGCTGTAGACGATGTTTGAGGTCAAGCTGAGTTTCTTCTTGAGGAGATAGGACAATCCCCATGCCGAAGCGATGGCATCGGGATCTGGATTGTCGTGAGTCAGGATGAGAACCTTTTTTCTAGGAGGAAGTTTTCTCAGCTTTTCGAGAAGCATTGATGAATGTTCCTGGACAAGCCAGTTCTGTTATAATGGTGTTGTTTATTGAAGAAAGCTATCACACAATCGGTTTGAAGTCAAAAAGGCATGATGTTGCATAACATGCTTAAACCATCGATAATCGGAGGATGAACATGAAATTTCACACCGGATTGCGATCTTGGGCCAATCGCCGTCTTGAGAAAATAGAGCATGCAGAGTTGATCGTTGGGATCCCCTGTTTTAACAATGACTCCACGATCGAACATGTCATCGACACCGTGAGTGAAGGTATTGCTAAATATTACAGGGAGAAGAGGACGGTCATAATAATTTCAGATGGAGGTTCCACGGACGATACACGAGAAGTCGCAAAAGAAAAAGCGATCTACCCCTTTCTCGAAAAGATCGTGACCATCTATCGGGGGATTCCCGGAAAAGGGACGGCATTGCGGATGATATTCGAGGCTGCATCTTTCCTCGATGCTAAAGCATGCCTCCTTTTTGATTCTGACCTGCGGAGCATCACCCCCGAGTGGGTCAAGGCCTTAGCCGATCCTGTATTCAACCATGGGCATGATTTTGTAGCTCCGTTGTATTCCAGGTATAAGTACGACGCCACAATCACGAATAACATTGCCTACAATATGACGCGAGCCCTGTACGGAAAGCGTGTGCGGCAGCCCATCGGCGGAGATTTTGGCCTCTCCAAAAATATGATCGATTTCTTTGACAACTATGGGGAAGAGGTTTGGATGACCGATATCGCTCGGTTCGGAATCGACATTTGGATGACGACCTCTGCTATTGTTGAGGAAAAGTCGATCTGCCAGGCTTATTTGGGCGCGAAGATCCATGACGTCAAGGACCCGTTGGAAAACTTGGGACCAATGTTCAGACAGGTTGTCTATCCGATATTCGAATTAATGGAGAATAATGAGTCAAAGTGGAGAGGTGTTCGGGAAAGCCAGCCTATCCCCACTTATGGGGAGTCGATCGTGAAAGAACCGGAAGCTTTTTCCGTCGACCTTCCCGGAATGATAGAAAATTTTAACGAGGGATTCAAGAATATCTCAGTGCTCTGGCAAAAGATCATCAACCCGCAGAGTTTTAATATGCTTCGAGGGCTGACAAAACTGGAAAATGCGGAAAATTTTCTGATGCCTACCGAAGACTGGGCCAAGATCGTGTTCGATTTTGCTGCGACTTTCCACAGGTGGAAAAAGGACAGGAAGAACCTGATCGATATCATGCGTCCTCTCTACTATGCAAGAGTCGCTTCATTCATCAACCGCACAAAAAAGATGACGACCGCTCAAGCCGAGGAGATTATCGAAGAACAGGCAATGGTTTTCGAGGAGTTGAAGCCTTATCTGTTGGAAGTGTGGGATAAGGACTGATCGTCACTGAAGGAAGGAATCATGGAACCGAAACGGATTTTATTTGCAGCCTCAGAAGTCACCCCCTTCGCCAAAACCGGAGGATTGGCTGATGTGGCTGGTTCTTTGCCGGCGGCCCTCGCCACTTTGGGGCATCAAGTGTTCGTCGTTCTGCCATTTTACAGAGTAATTAAAGATGGAAACTTCGATATTAAACCTTATGAAAAGTCAATGTCTGTCCCTTTTAAGGGACGCCGGTTGAATGCAGGGATTTTTTCTTCAAAGATAAGCCGCAATGTGCATGTGTATTTTATCCAGAGGGATGAGTTTTTCGACCGGAGCGGTCTTTACGGAATCCCCCAGGGAGATTATTTCGATAATCCGGAAAGGTTTATCTTTTTCAGCCGGGCTGTGTTGGAACTCGGTATATCGATGGGTTTGCAGCCCGACATCGTCCACTGTCATGATTGGCAAACAGCTCTGGTCCCGGTCTACTTAAAAAGTCTTTTTAAGAGCAATCCCGTTCTTAATAAGGCTAAATGCGTTTATACGATCCACAATCTGGCTTATCAGGGTGTTTTTTCGACAGAGATGATGACGATCAGCGAGCTGCCCTCGGAGCTGTTTTCGATGAAAGGCCTTGAGTACTATGGGAAGATGAACTTTATGAAAGGAGGAGTCGTTTTTTCCGATATCATCACAACCGTGAGTGAAAGATACGCACAGGAGATTCAGACTCCGGAATATGGATATGGCATGGAGGGTGTACTCCAGGAAAGAAGCAGAGACCTCTATGGGATACTCAACGGCGTCGACTACACATACTGGAATCCTAAGACAGACCCTCATATCGCTGAGCGATATGATAGAAAAAATCTTTCCGGGAAGAAAAAATGTAAGGAGGAGTTGCTAAAGATCTACGATCTCAAAGGCTCACAGGAAGCGCCGATCATAGGTGTCATCTCCCGCCTGGCTGACCAGAAAGGATTCGATATTCTGGCCGCTGCACTGAATGACCTCATGAAAATGGACCTTTATTTGGTTATGTTGGGGACGGGTGATGAAAAGTATGAAAAGCAGTATTCCGCTATGGCTAAAAAATTTCCCGGCCGCCTCGGCGTCAAGATCGCCTTTGACAACGTCCTCGCCCATAAAATCGAAGCCGGTTCGGATATGTTTCTTATGCCATCCAAGTACGAGCCATGCGGCTTGAATCAGATGTACAGCCTTAAATACGGCACTATACCTATTGTCAGGGCCACGGGGGGTCTAGACGATACCATCCAAGGATTCGACCCGGAAACGGGAGACGGCAATGGATTCAAGTTCACTGCCTATTCCCCCGAAGCTCTCCTCGAGGAAACACAAAGAGCTCTTTATGTGTTTCAAGATACGAAAACCTGGACCGGGTTGATCCAAAATGCTATGCAGATGGATTTTTCCTGGAAAAAATCTGCACAAAGATACGATGAGATCTATAATCTGGCGTTGGAGAAGATTTGATCCTTGAAAGCGAATTAGGAGACGAATCGATTTCTTTTGGAATCCGAGACCGAAGCGTATAATGGGCGGTTCAAAAAAAATGTCTAAGACGAATCAGATCATCCATGGCCCCAGTCTCTTTACGGACTATGATATCCATCTTTTCAAGGAGGGAAATTCCTTTCGACTGTATGAGAAGCTCGGTGCTCACAGGATGACTGTGGATGATAAGAGGGGTTTTTATTTCGCTGTGTGGTCTCCGAATGCAAAAAACGTATCTGTCGTAGGGGACTTCAACGGATGGAATCCCCGAACACACCCTCTGGCGATCAGGTGGGATGGATCGGGGATCTGGGAGGGATTTATTCCTGGTATAGAAAAAGGGGACCTTTACAAATTCCACATTGTCTCGAAGTACCGTAGATACAAAGTGGACAAAGGGGATC
>JASFEP010000446.1:0-3490 GCA_050124775.1 Candidatus Aminicenantota bacterium | reverse complement strand
GAGCCGTCTTAAAGAGTTTTTCCGCGGTCGCCTCTTGTTGGAAGGGGGCATCGAGGAGATTTTCATAGATGTCATAGGCATCTTTGAGACAGGTGTAACTTCCCGCTGTATAGAGCGAGTCTGCTGCTTTCAGATTCTGGATGTGTTGCTCGAGGTCTCTGGGTACGAGATCTGTCTTTTTTTGTGTTTCACAAGAAATAAAAACGAGAAGAGTCAGTAACACACACAGGAAAATTAATTTTCTAACAGATCGTGCTTCTAACATGTGAGATGGGCTCTTTCTTTATTATACCGTAACTGTTACGGTTCGAAACCGTGTTTTGTTTATAAACAACTTGACAATCGCACAGCTGTACTATATTATTAATACAGTAATACAGATATGATTAGAATCGACACTTCAATCTTCATCCCCATTTATGAGCAGATAAAGGATCAGCTCAAGCTCAGGATTGCCGCTCATATCCTTAAACCCCACGATGTTTTGCCATCCATTCGTGAGCTGGCCTCCAAACTCCTTATCAATCCTAATACTGTGGCCAGAGCTTACAGAGAATTGGAGAGAGAAGGATTTATCTACACACGCAAAGGTAAAGGCTGTTTTGTGTCTGACAGTTCTTTTTCGCTAGCTAAGAAGGCTAGGATTGAAATTCTCGAAAATATTTTTGATGGTGCCATTAAAGAAGCGAAAGAGTATGAATTGACGGCGGATGACATAAAAGCGCTATTTCATAATAGATTGCACACAATTTTTAAAAATATTCGAGAGGACTCCAATGGATGAGCTCTTAACCATCAAAGGTCTTTCAAAGAGTTTTGGCCGAAAGGAAGTCTTGAAAAATTTCGACTTGAAGCTCGAAAAAGGAAAAGTCTATGGGCTTTTGGGAAAGAATGGTGCTGGGAAAACGACTTTGATTCGGATGATCATGGGAGTCATTCCCTGGGATAGAGGAGAAATCATCTATAGGGGTCAGACGCTTAAATTCGCAGATGCCGCATATAAACGAAATATCGGTTTTATTCCCGAAGATTCCATATTTTTCAGCTGGATGAAGATCAAAGAGCTTCTGAATTTCAATTCGTCGTTTTATTCGAGCTGGAATAGCAAGAAAGCCGAGATATATCTCGACAGGTTAGGGCTCGACAGCAGATTGAAGCTCAGACATCTTTCGCGAGGCATGAAACTGAAGGTTGGCCTGGTCGTGGCCTTGGCGGCCGAGCCCGAATTTTTAATCCTCGACGATCCCACCTCGGGTTTGGATGTTCCCACAAGACAGGAATTCATGAGGGATGTCATCCGAGAGATCCTAGAGGGTGGCACTACGATTCTCTTTTCCTCTCACCTGGTTCATGAGCTTGAAGGCATTATCGACAAGATGGGGATCCTCCATGAAGGTCATCTTGTTATCGAGGATGAGTATGTGCGTGTGAAAGATACCACCAAAAGGGTGCTTTTGTTGTTCGAAAATTCTATACCGACAAAGATCAGCATCAAAGGTGTTCTCACTCAAAAAAAGGATCATAACAGGCTCGAGCTGGTTATTCATCCGTGGAATGAGGTAAAGCACCGAGAGTTGGAATCTCTCGATCCAGCACACATGGAGGTCGATCCTCTCACACTCGAAGAGATATTCGTCAGTTTTGTGTCGTGAGGGAGATAAAGAAGGAAAAAACGGAGGGTTTTTATGCTTGCGAAGATATTTTTTAAGGAGTGGAGAGAAAATATCCTTGTTTTGTCCCTTTCTCTTGTTCTTTTGATGGCCCTTGTCATCTTGAATTTCTCCGGACAGGAAGAGGTGACCATGTACTTTGCCGGAATGTTCCTCTGGATATTTCTTCCTTTTGCGGCGCTTTTGATCGGCTCGAGTGGCTTTTACTCGGAATTCAAGGATAACGCCTGGATCTATTTGTTCTCGCGCCCGATAAAAAAATGGCAGCTCTGGCTCACAAAGTATGTCGCGCTTTTTAGCATGTTTTTCTCGGTTGTTCTCGTTTTTTTTCTTCTGGTAAGATATCTTCCCGGTCTGAAAGAGATCCTGGAAGAGTCGGGTCTGCTTTTTATGATGGGAGGCCTTTTTGCCTATTCTCCTTTCCTCCTAGTTTCCTTTTTCGCTCTAACCATTTCCTTCTCTATCTCCATCCTCTCAGATAAGCAATTTGTGATTGTCTTTGTCTCTATATTGATCGGAGCTGGTTTTCTGTTGATTGCATGGAAATATCAAGAGTTTTTGATCATGACGTATTTTTATTTCAGAAGAGTGGAAGGACTCGTTTTTTTGGTTGGATTGAGCTTTATGCTCGCCTCTGTTATGAGTTTTTTGAAAGCCGATTTCTCTCGACAGGGCAAGAAGATCTTCAAATTCTCGAAATATGTCGTGATTTTTGTGGTTGCGTCGTTTGTCATCCACCTCCTCTGGATAACAAGGGGAAAGCCGTTTACCACCCGGACTGTCTTCCACGCGTTCCACTCTCACAAGGTTGGAGGCAATGTTTATGTCAACTCTTACCAACATGGAATCCTTAAGTTCGACACTAAATCCGATGAATTTGTCAAACTCAACCGAAAGTCCAGGTTTTCTGAATGGATATTCTCTGTATCGGGCGGGAAAGTGGCTTTTCTCAAAGATGTCCGGAGGAATAGACAAAGTTTCACTAACCTTTGGATCATGAATGCAGATGGGACAGAGGCAGCAGATCTCACAGAATCCCACAAAAAAGAGTCTCCATTCCTTGATGAAGGGATCAGCACTTGTCTTCTTTCCCCTGATGGTGAGCATGTCGCGATGATTTCCAGACCCCGAATGAGCAGAGGAACTCATTCCTTATGGTTGATGCAGTCAGATGGAAAAAGGCTCCGGAATATCGAACTCATGCTCCCCCATCACAGGAGATTCCGGCTGATCGCCTGGTCCGATTTGGACGACTCCATATTTTTTACGGCTGAGGAAAAATCGAAGAAAGTTGTTCCAAACGTTAAGCTGATAAAGATCGTATTGAAGACAGGAGATTTGCAAGTCCTTGTTGAAAACATAGTTGATTTTCCTGCACTATCTGTTTCTCCAAAAAATAACTTTATTGTTCTGCGCTATCGCATATATCTGGACAATCAATCGAGTCTGAGACATCTGGCAGCTCTGAACACAAATACGCTAGAGCTGAAAGAACTGTTTTCGGATGAGAATCTGCGCATAGGACGTGTCGTCTGGAATAGAACAGGGGATAAGGTTGCCTTTTCGAGGATCAGGGGTGTTGATGCGGACCTGAACTATAGGCTTTTGGTGTATTCACTGTCTGAGGAAACGGTCAAAGGATTTGATTTTGACAGGTACAAATACGGGTTGGGTTATGACTGGCTCCAGAATGAGGACAAGATTGTCGTCAGCGATGTTGTTGACCATGAACCGCGATTGAGAATATTGACTGATAATTTAGAACAGGAAAGAGCGTTCGAATTTGCTGAAGAAATACAAAATCACTGGACCCTTTGGGG
>JASFEP010000445.1:0-3495 GCA_050124775.1 Candidatus Aminicenantota bacterium | reverse complement strand
TAGACTGGGTCGATGAGAACGAGAAGCGGGACACTGAGGAGGCCCAAGCCGAAGCCCACCGATCCTTGAAGGAGGGCTCCACAGCAGGATATGAAAAAAGCTAAGATCAGGTTTAGAATATTCTCCACGTGTTATTCCTTGATGGTGTGGAGCGTTGGAAAATGAGTCATTTCTTCCCTTTTTTCGGGGGGAGTGACAGGAGATATCGGCTGGATAGATCGAGCCACTTCTTGAACGTATCTTCATCCGAGTAAACCGGTTTGTGCAGTAGAAGATATTCACGCATAACGGTTCCTTCCATAGGCTCGAATGGAGAAACTCCGGTTTCCCTTTTGAGTGCAGTGTCTCTTTCCGCTTGTCCGATGTGAACGAATATTCCGCACTCATTGGCCCCGGTGAACATGTAGCCATTTAAAAAAAACACTTCGTGACCGAACATCTTTTGTTTTTTTGCGTCAAATCCGTAGGTTTGAAGCCTTATCTCCAGCCACTCGGAAAGCTCAGGAGAAAACTCAAGCATCTTTTTTTTCACAGGAACTCCTTTCGGAAACCGCAAGGTGTAAGAATGCAATATCTTTCCTTCAAAATCAAGCCGGTTGACAATAACGAAAGCTTTTCCACTCATAACCTGAGCGAATTGACCGGAAATTTTTCATGTGGTATATAGGGGGCTGCTTACCATCGATGATTTTTTATGAATAACTTCAAATAGGGAAAGAGTATGCCATTCTTAAGAACTTGTGTTTCGGGCCTTGTGTTCGCTCTCTTTCTCTGGGCTGGGAACCTTCAGGCCCAGATCGGCAACTCGAGGTGGCTACAGGGTTACCAAAAAACCATCACTGGCGGCACCATCCGGTATCATTCACCCCAGCCGAACGTTAGAAATGCCCTATTGGTCCGATCACTGGATGAGCGAGATTTCATCGAGTGGAAATCCGCTCCTATCCCCCTTGATATCAACAGAGAATATGTGACATTCATCTGGATCTTCGGATTGGATGTCGATAGAGACCCCCATGACTATGATCTTTACATAAACGGGCAAAAATGGTTCAGCTTTTCGAATCCAGAGACTAGCTCCCTTGAGGAGATTACGGTAAGGGGGACAAAAGACTCAGAGTTGCGCTTTCGAGTGACGATGATCGACCGGCACAATGATGTTTTTGGATACGCGTCCATGCGTCTGCCTGTTGCATCATTCCCAAGGGGAGAGGCTTTAAGGCTGAAAGTCGTGGGAGAGACAGCGGGGAGCCGCGTCTGGTACATGACTTTCCAGAGCTCTGTCCATGAAGGCGTAAGGGTCATCCCACAGCAGGCACTCATCCGCAAAGGCGGACGACTCTGGCAGCCAGTATATCTCGATGTGACCCGTCTCGGGAGTCCCCTGAGAGCTGCGATTTCTGCTGAAGAGATCGCGGATGTCGAGACAATTCTCAAGTTCGGTTTTAACAGGGTCGTCCTCCATTTCCCTGAAATCCAAAGTGAGCAGGAACGTACAATATCGCTCAAAACGGGATTGCGGAGCACCTTCAAAAAATCGTTTACCCAGAGGCCCATTCGGGAGTGGTTCGTTTATCTCGTACAGCACACACACACGGATATTGGATACACCAGGCCACAGACCGAGATCTTGGCTGAACACATCAGGTTTATCGATTATGCCCTGGATTACTGTGATCTAACAGATGACTACCCGGATGCCGCCCGATTCCGCTGGACATGTGAATCATCCTGGGCCGTAAGAGAATATCTGAATAGCCGCCCTCCCGCGCAGATCGAAAGGTTCAAGCAGCGTGTCCTTGAAGGGCGCATCGAAGTGACGGGGATGCTGTTCAACATGTCCGAGATTGCCGATGAGAATCTTTTGTGCGCTTCCCTGCTTCCCGTAAGACAATTTAAGGGTCTCGAGATCCCTGTAACAACAGCCATGCAGAACGATGTCAATGGCATTGCCTGGTGTCTTGCGGATTTTTTCCCCGAAGTTGGGATCAAATATTTGAACATGGGCCAGCACGGGCATCGTGCGCGTATTCCATTTGATAAACCGACAGCTTTTTGGTGGGAATCGGCATCCGGCAAAAGGGTTTTGGCCTTTCGTGCGGACCATTACATGACAGGTAATAACTGGGGAATTCATACGGGCAAGTTCCCGGTCATCGAGAGGGAAATGATGAAGTATCTCGAGGAACTTGACGCGATGAATTATCCCTATAATCGGATCGCTGTTCAGTATTCTGGATTCTATACGGACAATTCTCCGCCATCCATCGTAGGAAACACATTTATCAAAGAATGGAACAAAAAATACCAGTGGCCGAAATTGCGGAGTGCGACGGCCAGAGAATTTTTTGAATATGTCGAGGCCAATTATTCTGAAGACCTCATTGCTTATCGTGTTGCATGGCCCGACTGGTGGTCGGACGGTTTTGGCTCTTGCGCACGGGAGACGGCAGCCGCACGCACTTCCCAAGCCGAGCTTATTTCCAACCAGGGACTTCTTGCGATGGCGAAAATTTCGGGACAGCACATCCCGAAATCCACCCTAGAGAGGGCGAGGAAGATTAAAGATGCATTGCTATTCTGGGATGAACACACATTGGGTGCTGCGGAGAGCATCAGCGATCCCCTTGCAGAGAACAGTATGGTTCAGTGGTCGGAAAAGTCCGCGTATGTGTGGGAGGCGGTGAAGGACACACATCTTCTCCAGGAGGCGGGGATGGGACTCATGCAGTCTTTGATCCCCCGCTCGGATGTGCCCACCATTTGCGTGTTCAACACCCTCAACTGGCCGCGCACAGGCCTTGCGGAAGTCTACATCGATCATGAAATTATCCCTCCAGGCTCTGTTTTTAGGATTGTCGATGACCGCGCCTATGAGGTCGCCACCCAGAAATCCCAGAGCCGTGCGGATGGCACATACTGGAATATATGGTGCGAAGACATACCGCCAATGGGTTATAAAGTTTTCAGAATAGAGCTCAGAAAGGGAAGGGCCAAAAGTCCCACTCTCAAAAGGATCCGTAATGGTATTTTCGAGAACGGGTTCTTCAGAATTAAACTCGATAGATCAACAGGCGCCATCTCAAGTTTAGTGGATAAGGATCTCCACCTCGAAGTGGTGGATTCCCGAGCCCCTTGGTTGTTGGGGCAATTTATCCATGAGACCATTTCCAATCGATCTCAGCTCGAGCAATTGCGATTGCATACTTATGACAGACAAACTCTCGATAACATCAAGATCAAGAACGGAGTCAACGGTCCGATCTGGTCGAGTCTGTTCATTTATGGAGAAAGCGTAACAGCAGAAGCGGAAAAACCGGTTGTTTGCGAGCTACGGCTTTTTCACACAGAGAAAAGGATAGAATTCCATTTCCGGATCATAAAGAAAGAAATCACAAAGCCGGAGGCGATCTACGTGGCCTTTCCTTTCCGAATGAGCGATGGCAAAATCTGTTACGATGTCCAGGGAGGTTTGGTCTATCCTGGAGAAAATCA
>JASFEP010000444.1:0-3496 GCA_050124775.1 Candidatus Aminicenantota bacterium | reverse complement strand
AAAAATACCGACTTCCCAGTTGAACGATTTTTTGGTTTGGGTCCACACGGCCCATCCCCCCATTTCCCGGAAGAAAATGAAGATCAAGATCAAATATATGGTGCAGAAAAAGAGCCTTCCTCCCACGTTTTTCCTTTTTACGCATTCCAAAAGCCCCCTCGCTCCCGCGTACAGAAAGTTCCTGAAGCGTCTAATTAGGGAGCAGTTCGGTTTTGTGGGATCGCCTATACGCCTTTATATGAAGAGTAATTAATATTGAGTTATTCATAAAAGCTGAAGGAGTATGTTTGTCCTTGACTTTAAGGCGTGTATGATTTATAAAATTATTTTTGGCATTATTATTCTGCCTTAGGACGCGATTCGACGAAGAGGAGGTTACGATGTCTCGAAGATGGATGAATGTGATATGGGTGATTCTGTTGGTTTTTTCTGTGATGGCAATCACGACCAGTTGCGAAAAGATCAGCTATAACAAACTGAGGGCGAACTATCACTTCTCCAGAGCCAATGCTCATTTTACGGATAATCATTACAGGGACGCGATCGAAGAGTATGAGCTGGCTTTGCAGTATAATCCGGATCTTGATCAAGCCTATCGGTTTCTGGGAGAGAGCTACAAGAGTCTCTACAAACCCGCCGTAGAAACAGAACGGAATAAAGAGATCGAAGCCAAGGCCCTGGAGGCTTTGAATAAAGCCTACGAGATCAATCCTGATAGTAAAGACATCATCTATTCCTTGGGAGATATGTACGACAAGATCAGAGATTTTGATGCGGCAGAACAGCTGTATCTGAGAATTCTCGAGATGGAGCCGACCAATATGGGTAATTACTATGTCGTAGCCGAATTTTACAAAAGATATGCCGGGGGAGACGAAGAACAGGAAGGCGAGGAAAAGACAGGAAAAACACCCTTCGAGAAAGCCGAGGAAATGTATCTGCGGAGAATCGAGACCGACCCTGAGAATGAACAGGGATATGCCTATATCGCACAGTTTTATGAAGGGATCACTCCGGTTCCCGAGTTCGATCGTGCAGATGAATACCATGAGCGACGCATCGAACTCAATCCCGAGAATGCCGAGGCCTGGCTTGCCAAAGGTGTGAACCGGTGGTCAAAAGCCTACCGTATCCCTACGCTCCCAAAAAATGAACGCCTGCAGCTGGCCAGAGACAGCGAGGCGGCGTTGCTCAAAGCCAATGAACTGGATCCCGCTTATCCTGAGCCTTATTCCTGGCTGAGCGTTCTTTACAAGAGTGTGCTCGTGAAGCTGGATCCGGGCAGGGCCAAACGCTACGAGGAAGATGCAGATCGATTTCTTCAGCAGTTCCAGGAAGCGAGAAAAAGACAGGCTGAACGGAAAAAACTGGAAGAAGAGCTGGGCAAGATCGGATAATCTTAAACGATCGCAACTCTTTGCTGTTTTCAAAGCTTAAAACATAAGTCATAATTCTTTTGTTGGGAACTCTCCCTATGTCTGTAAAACCATCAGAGACAAGATGTTTATACCTTTAAGAGACGATAATCCGACCTCCCGGATCCCCTACGTGACCGTCTTATTCCTTGGGCTGAATATCCTGATATTCTTTTTTCAGCTATTTTCTCCGAGTGGTCTGGAGTACTATGTTCTGCGCATGGGAGCTATCCCTTATGAGATCACTCACTTCACCTCTTTGTCCATTCCCAACGTGCCCCGGCTGTCTCCTCCGCTCACTCTGCTCACAGCGATGTTCTTGCACGGAGGGCTTTTCCATCTCCTCGGGAATATGCTCTATCTCTGGATATTCGGAAACAACATCGAGGATTATCTGGGATCGTTCCGGTTTATCCTGTTTTACCTTATCTCCGGCTTGGGCGCGAGTTTGACACATATTATTTTCAATCCCAACTCTCAGGTACCCATGATCGGTGCCAGTGGTGCGATTGCCGGTGTACTCGGCGCTTATTTGATCCTTTACCCTCGCGCCAATGTTTTGACCCTCGTTTTCCTGTTTTTTTTCATCCGTATCATCCCCATCCCCGCAGCCATTGTCCTCGGTTTCTGGTTCCTCCTGCAGATCATGAACGTGGGTATGGGAGGGGGAGTGGCCTGGTTCGCCCATATCGGAGGATTTCTGGTCGGGATTCTCCTCATAAAGATCTTTACCGGAAGGCGTCCGCCTTACAGTCCTGTCGTCAAGCCTCCCCAAAGCCGCGATTATTTTCACTGAGTGGTTTTTTAATCGGGTTTAAACTCTTTATTTTCGGGCACGTAGAGGTTGACAACTCTCTTAAGTTTTAGTATTTTATGCAATCACTAACCCTCAATAGGTTAATTCTGAGGTTTTGAATAATGAAAACATTTGTACCTAAAAAAAAGGAAATGCAACGGAAATGGTGGTTGATCGACGCGGATGGAAAAATTCTCGGACGGTTGGCCACGGAAATATCTATCTTGCTTCAGGGTAAGAGGAATCCCGAGTTTGTCAAGTTCATGGACAGCGGGGATTTTGTCGTTGTTATCAACGCGGAAAAAGTGAAGGTGACAGGCAAAAAACTGGAACAGAAGAAGTATTATTCCCATTCCGGGTATCCGGGAGGCATCAAGGACAAAAATTTGAAGGAACTGCTGGAGAAGAATCCGGAAGACGTCCTCCGCAGGGCGGTTCGAGGGATGATACCGAAAAACAAACTCGGTCGCGCGATGTACAAAAAATTGAAAATCTATAGAGGTCCTGAACATCCTCATGAAGCGCAAAAGCCACAGGAATATCAGTTTTAGGAGGAATCTTGAGTTTAATACAGTATTATGGCACAGGCAGGCGGAAAAGTTCGGTGGCCAGGGTCTATCTTAGGCCCGGGAAAGGGGATATCACTCTGTACGTGAATAAAAGACCTCGTCCCTTCACGGAATTCTTTACCTTGGATAGTCACAAACACATCATAAAGCGGCCTCTTCATCTGACCGAGACAGAGAATAAATTCGATATTTTCATCCGGGTCAACGGGGGAGGCATGAATGCACAGGCCGAGGCGATCCGCCTTGGCATTGCACGGGCTTTGGTCGAATTCAACAAAGAGTTGAGGAATACGCTGAAGCAAGCAGGATTACTGACTCGGGATGCACGGGTCAAAGAACGGAAGAAATACGGATTGTTGGGCGCGCGTAAAGCACCTCAATATCACAAGAGATAAAGGGAGGATCGGAGTTGGTTTCTGTAACGATGAAAGAGCTTTTGGAAGCTGGCGTTCATTTTGGTCACCAGACCAAGCGGTGGAATCCCAAGATGAAGGAGTACATCTTCGGCCAGAGGAATGGAATATACATCATCGACCTTCAAAAGACGATCAAGCTCTTCAAAGATGCGCTTCAATTTATCGAAGGAGTCGTCGAAAGCGGGAAAGATGTCCTCATGGTCGGAACAAAAAAACAGGCACAGGACATCGTCAAAGATTATGCGTTGAAATGCGAATCCTGTTACGTCAACCAGCGTTGGTTGGGAGGATTGTTGACCA
>JASFEP010000443.1:0-3496 GCA_050124775.1 Candidatus Aminicenantota bacterium | reverse complement strand
CTTCCCGGTCTGTCGGTCTCCGATGATCAACTCCCGCTGTCCCCGTCCGATCGGGATCATGCTGTCGATCGCTTTGATCCCTGTCTGAAGAGGTCTTTTAACGGGCAATCGGTCCACAACTCCAGGGGCGAGACGTTCGACGACCATGAACACATCGCTTTGTACAGGGCCCTTTTCATCGAGGGGAATACCCAAAGGATTGACCACGCGTCCGACCAGAGCGGGGCCAGAGGGAACCTGCATGATCCTGTGGGTCCGTTTGACAAGATCGCCTTCTTTGATGAGATGGCTCTCTCCCAAAAGCACTGCGCCCACATTTTCTTCCTCCAGATTGAGAGCAAGGCCGTAAACATCATTCGGAAATTCCAGCAGCTCGTTATACATCACCCGGTCCAGACCGTAGACATTGGCAATGCCATCGCCCACAGAAGTGACCGTTCCCACCTCTCTGACATCCACGCCTGTTTCATATCCTTCAATCTGACGTTGTATGATCTTGGTTATCTCATCGGCCTTTAGATCCATTTTCCTTCACCCTTCGATAATATTTTCTTTGAGCCGGTCCAAGTTCCCACGGATGGACACATCATAGACGATGTTTCCCCGTCTTATGGAAAGCCCTCCGACCAAAGAGGGGTCGCTTGCATATTTCAAGAACACGGGTCTTTGCTCCAATCCTTCCAATTTTCCCTTCAGTTTTTCTTTTTGCTCTTCGTTCAAGGGAACAACAGAGAAGACTTCGAACGTGGAGATTCCCTTTTCTTCATTCCAAAGCTCCGGCAAAAAATCCAAAATTTCCGGAAGAAACTCCAACCGACCATTGTCCACGGAAAGGCTGATAAAACGTGCTGTTTTCGACCTGAGAGACAACCTTTGCAGCACTTCATCCAAAAGGTCTTTCTTTTTTTTCAATGGAAGGAAAGGGCTCTGCAGGGCCTTCTTCAGTTGTTCTTGAGACTCGATCAGCTTTAAAAAATCGCGGAGCTCTTTATGGATCGCAGCAAACTCCTCCTCATCGTGTATGGCATTGACAAGACCCTGCGAATATCTTTTAACGAGAACGCGATTTTTCATGCAGATCCTCTAACTTTTCAATGGAGTCATCGATGAGCCGGGCGTGTATTTCTGGGGTAATCCCCTTCCTGATCCGTTCCAAAGCCTCATCAGCCGCAAGACTCACAGCATATTCCTTCAAACCCCTTATCCCCGCTCTGGATATCAACTCGATCTCCTGTCGGGCAGCCTCTTTCATCTTTGCTCCCTCTTCTTTTGCGAGGCTGATGATTCGTTTCTTCTCTTCATCGCCTTCCGACGCAGCCTCATTTTTGAGCGCCTCGACCTCCTGGTCCAACTCCCTCAATCGTCGCTCTGCCACATCGAGATCGTTCTCGGCCTTTTGTCGCGACCCCTCGGCGTCTTGAATCGTCGTGTCGATCTTCACTCTTCGGTCGTTCAAGAACTGGCCTATCGGCTTGCGGAGAAGATACGCTAACCCCCCGAAAAGAACAACAAAATTGACCACTTTGGCGATAAATGCCACGGGATCGGAATCATGGTGTTCTTCTTCAGCGGACATGAAGACTAAAAGGGGAAGCACTGCAAGCAAAAGGATAAGGGAGGTTTTGCGTACCATCAGTGAAGCAGCCTTTGCTCGATTTTATCGGATAGGACTTTGCTCTGAGATGCCAGTTCTTTCTTCAGCGCCTCGACTTTTTTCTCCAACTGTCCTTTGGCCTCATCGACCTGAGCTCGACATTCCTGCCCGATCTCCATAAGAATCTGTTCTTTCTCTCTCAGTGCATCTGCTATGAAGCGCTCTCTCGTTTCTTTGGCATCTTGACGGGCGGCTTTCAGCTTCTCTTCGATCTCGTGGATTTTTGCCTCGCACCGGTTCTGCGACTCTTCTCCGGCTTTGAGATCCTTTGCGATGGTCTCATCCCTCTTTGTCATGACTTCCTTGAGGGGCTTGAAAAAAACTTTTTTAAGCACAAAAAGAAGGATCCATACGATAACAAAAATAATCAAGAGAGTGGCATCTACGGCTAACATGGCACCGAATCAAAAAAAATTGTGCTTAAAATTGAAAAGAAAATTTAACACTTCTCACGCCAAAATGCAACCCGGCTACCGACGATGTCAGTATTTCCAAAATCGTGACGAATGTCGTTCCATGTGTCTCAATTGGAGGCTCGAAAACACATTCGCTTTCCCTAGCCACGAAACTTAGCTCGGATGGAGAGTTTTCCTCACATTTTTCGTGGGAAGATGTCCCATGCCTGTCGAGCTCTGCGCACGGTTTTTTCCACCACTCTATTGTGTACAATCAATAATGCCCTGTGATCGCATACCATCTCGGCCGTGGAGATGCGTCCTCCGACAATCTCAGCCTATCCGAATCAATGCAGATTTGGGAAGAGTTGGTCAGGCCGTGAAAATCTTTTTGATTTCTCCGACAAGAAAGAGCGATCCAGCGACGAGGACAACCCCGTCGGATGAAGCGAAGCGAAGAGCGGTCTTGACAGCCTTTTGCACATCGGCTTGAATGACGATCCGGTCTTTGAACTGAGAGGCCTGATTCAGAATATCCTCCGGCGAAGCGGCCTTGAAGTAGGGAAACTTGGTGCATATCACTCTATGGGCCAGGGGAAAAAGGATCTCGGACAGCTTTGCGATGTTTTTATCCCTCATGACGGCAAAAATAAGCACACGAGGGGGAGCAACAAATTCCCGGACATATTTTCTCAGAGCCCTCGCTCCCTCCTCATTGTGCGCGCCATCGATGAGTACAAGAGGATTCTTGGACACAACCTCGAGACGACCGGGCCATCGAGCCCCCTCGACTCCCTTGATGATCCGCGTCTTCTCCAATGGCCTTCCATCTTTAGAAAGCTTCAGAGCTATGGCGATTGCGATAGCCGAGTTTTTTCCCTGATGTTCTCCCCTGAGCGAGGGTGCATAGGCGTATACGTCTTTTCCTAACTTGTATTCGAAGCGGAAGTTGTGTGTTGTCCTCTCTGTATACAAGCGTCTGTTTTTTGAAAAAACCGCAAAAAATGGGGCGTTGAGCTCGTCCGCTTTTTTCTTGATGGTCGCGAACGCCTCTCTCTCTTCGACTCCGCATACAAGGGGGATACCAGGTTTGATGATCCCGGCCTTTTCGGAAGCGATCTCTCCCTGCGTTTCACCAAGGAATTTTTGATGCTCCGGCGATATGGTCGTTATGGCCGAGACCAGGGGTTTCACCACATTCGTGGCATCGAACCGTCCTCCCATCCCCACTTCAAGAATGGCCATATCGACCTGCTCTTTGGCGAAGTATAGAAAAGCAACGCAGCTCAACATCTCGAAATAGGTGGGGGGAGACAATAATATTTTGGAATCGATGAGCTCTTCGATGACATCCCTGAGATGTGTGAGATGGCGGCTGAATTCCCTTTTGGGGATAGGCTGACCTGAAATTCGAATCCTCTCCCTCACCGTGACGAGATGGGGGGAA
>JASFEP010000442.1:0-3510 GCA_050124775.1 Candidatus Aminicenantota bacterium | reverse complement strand
CGCTCCGCAAAGTTTTTTGTTTCTTCAGTCGAAGGATTTATCCGAAGCGAAGAAATCAGAGCTGATAACCTTGTGATTATCAATCCCCCAAGGTCCGGCTGCACGCCCACGGTTATTGAAGGAATCGCATCTCAGAAACCGATACATGTCATTGTCGTCTCTTGTTCTCTGAAGACTCATGTCCCAGATCTCGCAGGCTGGATAATGAAGGGATATGAGGTCATCTCAATAAAAGCTTTCGATATGTTCCCTTTCACGGATTTTTTAGAAACTGTAACTGTGCTGAAAAGAAACGCAAAGAATTCCTAAACATGTATTGCCACAATAAGCCTTATTCTTTATAATCTGACACACAAAGAGACATGAGAGTCGATCAAAGGGGAACGCTCAACTTCACATATCTGTTTCCTCAAAAATCATACCAAACCCATGAATAGAAAAAATCGGCTTTTTCTATCCCTCGCTTTGTTTATTTTCGTTCTTATTATCGGTGTAACTGGCTTTAAAATCCTGGGAGGAGAAGACTGGTCCCTCCTCGACAGCCTGTACATGACGGTCATCACGCTATCCACTGTTGGATATGAAGAGGTGTCCGACTTGAATGCTAACCCAGCGGCAAGAGTCTTTGCCGTTGTGTTTATCTTGCTTTGTGTGGGGACAATTGCTTTTGCCGTTTCTTCGATTACCAGTTTTATTGTGGAGGGTGAGCTGAAGAACATCCTCGGGAGAAAAAAAATGGAGAAGAGAATTTCTAAACTTAGAGATCATTATATAATCTGTGGAGTCGATGAGACGGCACAGACGATCATCGAAGAACTTGTCCTCACTCAAAGACCTTTTGTCGTTGTCGATCCATTGCAGGAAAATCTGGATAAATTAGCCTCATTCGGAGATATTCTTTTTATGCAGGGGGATCCTGCAGAGGATGATGTGCTGATATCGGCAGGAATAGCCGAGGCTAAAGGCATCCTCCTTTCTCTTCCAACGGATGAGGCGAACCTTTTTGTCACCTTGACGGCGCGGAGCCTTAGCCCCGATATACGGATCGTGACAAAGGGCATCCATCCAAAATCCCATAAAAAGATCAAAAAAGCGGGTGCCAATGCTGTTGTTTCACCCTCTTTCATCGGCGGAATGCGTATGGTATCGGAAATGGTTCGACCGGCTGTTGTCAGCTTATTGGATAAGATGCTCAGAGAGAGGGATGTCGTGCGGCGTGTGGAAGAGGTCTCCTTGAGTTCTGGGTCCAGGGTCATAGGGAAAACCATCGCAGATTCGAAGATCGCAGAGGTCAAAGATGTTCTGCTTGTTGCCCTCAAACGAACGGCAGCAGAGGCTTATGAGTTCAAGCCATCTGCTGAAACAGTGCTCCAGGAAAACGATGTTCTGTTCTTTATAACGACTCCCGAAGGGATCAAAGAAGTCGAAAAAATTGTGGGAGGGAATTAGGACAGATCGGCATCTTCCCCTGATTCTCCAGGAAGCTGTTTGGGCGCATCACCACTTACGGTCTCGAGCTTGTCTGAAAACCGGTCCAGGCGTTTTTCTGCATCGTCGAATTTTGTCTTGGCATTCACAAGGTGACTACCCAGAACCTGGAAATCCTTCTTGAACCTCCCAAGATCCCCTTGAAGTCTTGCCAGTGATTGAAAGAGCGTCTGGGCCTCTTTTTCGATCTGGAGCCCTTTAAGTCCCAGCACAATGACTTGCAAATAGGCATAGAACGAATTCGGAGAAACAGGAATCACTCTTTTTTTTAGGGCGATCGAGTAAATACTTCGTTCCTCACCAAATGTTTCATCCTTGAGGATCGTTTCGTAGTAGACGTTCTCGGCGGGGATATACATCAAGGCAAAATCAAAGGTGCCTTCATCGGGAAGGATATATTTGTCAGCGATCTCCGTGATATGTTTTTTGACATCGGCAATGAATTTTTTCCGCAGATCTTCTCTATTCTTTTCGTCATCTTCGCTTGTGTATTTTTTAAAATTTTCAAGAGGGAACTTCGAATCTATGGGGACGAGGTTGTTTCCGATCTTTATGATCGCATCCACCTTCTCCCCGCTCTTAAATTTATACTGGAGCGAAAAGTGAGTAGGGGGGAGGATCTGAGCGAGGAGATCTCCCAGAAAGAGTTCCCCGATTCCTCCTCTGAATTTAGGGGCCCGAAGGAGATTCTCCAAATTGGAAATATCCTTGGCTTTATCGAGGACCTCACGCGTCACTTCCTCCATCTTTCCCAGGTTTTGTTTCACATCCCCCAGTGTGGTTCCGATGTGTCCGGTTGTCTTCTGAAACTGGCCGCTCATGTTTTGAAGCTGCAAATTGATGTTCTGTGTGAGCATGCCGATCTGTTGCTGGAGGAGCTCGAGAGCCTTGTCGTCTTTTTGGGCCTGCCTGATATCCTCGATCTTTCCGGAGGTTTTGCGCATCGACCAGACGAAAAGAAGGAAAATGAGAAGAAATGCGACACCAAAAATAATGAGAAACAGTTCGAGATCCATCGGATTTTTTCGCTCTTGTGTGTCATTATAAAAACTGAGTTCTTCAGAGTAAAGCAAAATATTGCTCATAAAAATAGACTGAACCATTCATAAATGATTTGGATAGTGTGTTTAACAAGAGACATATCGATCATTATCATTATTCTGTCAACAATTCACAGCCACATTTTCGTTTTTATCACTCGCTTTAAGTGGGAAGGATCTTGCCCCTTGTGGGGTTACAATCTGGTGTGTTGACAAGAAACCACGACTTCACTAAACTAGGGGATACTTTTTGGCCCGTTAGCTCAATTGGTAGAGCAGCAGACTCTTAATCTGCGGGTTCCAGGTTCGAGTCCTGGACGGGTCACACCACTTTTTCCGAGAAATCACGATTTTCCTTTAAGCACCAGTAAGCCAGATTAAGCGAGAATAAACACAATCTGTTACATATGGCTTATACTGTGATACTGATTCCCTGCCTGTCGTCCACAACAATAACATCGAAGGGAACGCCCATTATGGATTTTACAATGACGGCAGTCTTGGAACTATAGATGCGGAGAACAATTGGTGGGGAGACGCAACTGGCCTTTATCATCCAACGCATAATCCCGGTGGGTTAGGGGATGAAGTTTCCGATTATGTGGACTTCGATCCCTGGCTGACAAGTGCTGTAACAGTGACTCTGGCTTCATTAAGGTAGAATAACCAACACTTGACCTGACACCGATTGTCAAATCAAATCTATATTGAGAGGGAGATTACTTTCCCCCCTTCGGCTTTTTTCCCCTCTAATCTTCTAGTTTTGCGGTTGTAACGTCAAAGAGCCGCACGGGAAAAATATCATCATAAGGAGAATTGGTTTCCTTGAATAGTTTCTCAATCGCTTCCTTGTTTGGAGCTTCCCACTCGCAGAAAAATTTGTTGTTATCAAAATCACAATACGTCCGGATCCAAGTAAGCCCCATTTCTGAGAACTTAGGCGCTTCTTCTTTAGCCATCTTTACGATAGCTTCCTCAGAGA
>JASFEP010000441.1:0-3517 GCA_050124775.1 Candidatus Aminicenantota bacterium | reverse complement strand
TGAGCGAAAAAAGTCATCGAATATCTTTTTCCGGTCTTCAGAGGAGATGCCGATCCCCTTATCCTGGATCTGAATCTCCACCTTGCCGTTGCTTTCTTTAATTCGAACCGTTATTTCCCCTTCCTCCCTGGAATATTTTATAGCATTGTCTAAAATATTAGTCAAAGCCTGCTTGATGGCATCCTTATCGATTTTAAGCACTATAGCTTTTTTTGGAAAGATTTTATGAAGCACGATCCCTTCTCTCTCGAGTATCCCATGGAAAAGTGCAATGGATTCTTCCAAAATCGGTTGGATCTCTTCTAAAGTAATGCTGTATGTCTTTAAATTCTGCTCTATTTTCCCGATATCCAGCACGTTGTGCACAAATCGAGCGAGCCTTGAGCTCTCATCTGCCATAACTCCCAAGAGCTCTCCTTCTTTGGCCTTATTTTTGACTTTTCCATCCTGAAGCATTTCCGAAAGACTATGAATGGAACTCAAGGGCGTCCTCAACTCATGCGAGACTGTCGCGATGAATTCAGTCTTCATCCGGTTGAGTTCATCCAGCTTGTGTTTCTCTGCCCTTTCAAGAAAAACTTCTTCCAGGAGAACGATCCTTTCCAGATTAACTGCCAATCCATCTGCCATACTGAGGAGAAGGTCCAGATCATCCCGGGAGTATCTTTCTCCAGATTTCTTTTTCCCTAACAAAAGAAAACCCTCCAAGGTCATGAACCGAAAGGGAAGGGATATGACCATCTCCAGACCGGCATCAGCCAATATCAATTCGTTGGAGAAATCAATGCCCTCTTCCATGCGAACGGACCCACTCTTTGCCGATATTTGGCTGTGTTCGAAAACCTCAGTGGGCAGACCTTCGATCTTTTTTCCGCTCTCCTCCTTAACGATCAGGATTTTTTTATCATCCTTCACCGAGTACACAAGAATCCCCAGAGAATCCAGAGGCAACATCTTCATCAGCTTTGTTGAAAAAAATTCCACGAGATGGTCCTTATCGGCCATCATATGGGCCCTTTCATTAAAACTTCGGATACTCTTCCGGTAGTCATAAGCCAACCGAAAAAAAGACTTATCCACAAATCGTTGGATTTTGCTTCGAGCAGGATGGAATGCGGCCGCAGCGGCAAGGGCAGCGAGAGCAGTCACTACGGCTTCCTGAATGTTAATCACTCGAGAGACCAACTCATGCATAAAACGCACAAGAAACAGATAGACACTTACGGTGAAGATCGTCAGAATTGAATAAACCAGGCTTCTGTTGAGGATGAGTTCGATGTCCATCAATTTGAACCGAATGATCGCAAATGCGAAAGCAAGCGGGACAAATATAAAAAAAACATTGGACAACTCATCGGAGATTAACGGAGTGCTCTTGAACAATTGTGGCAGTTGATACAGAAGTATAAATGGACCGAGCCCGATAAATAGACCGAAAAAGATCCATTTGATCTGTGCCCGTTCTTCGGCCATAGCGCCTCTCCTCGAACCTGAGACGAGCAAAACGACTGCACCGATGACATAAATGACTGTATAAAAGCGAAAGAGATAGTAGACGGTTTGATAGTATCTGTAAAAATCGATAGCCACATTTAGGAGGGAATACAGAAAAAGGAAAATAAGGATGGTAGCAAAAAGAAAGGCCGGCATATATATGATTAAGACACTCATCTTACAACCTTTTCTTGTGAGTTTGAGTGAAAAATGCAACAGAAGAGCCGGAGCCAGCGGGTAGAGAAGAAAATACAGCACTCCAGGTAAGATAGAAACCCATGATTCCTTCGGGCTGTAAAACCCTTGATTGATGATAGTGATTGACGAAAAGGCAACAACCGCAAAGAAAAAGATCTGCGCCATAAGATCATTCGGGCGAAGAAAGATCACCACGATCCCGATTGTGAAGCAGGTCAATCCGATGACAAGGTAAATGAAAAGAAAGGGCGCTTGGGAATAATAGGCAACAAGCTGCACGTCACTCCGTTCGACGACTCCATCTCTTTCATACTGGATTTGAACCCAGTCTCCGATCGCCCTCTGGCTGAGAACAAATTCCACATCTTTTTCCGTCAAGATATCGATGTGGTCCAGCCTTTGGATGGTGGATTGGGGAATATATCTGGGAATCCAGGGTCTCTGGCGTAACCGGGTGAATCCATAGACGCTTATTGCAATCACACAAACACCAAGAACCAAATAGCCGAAAATCCGGGCTCTTGTCATGTGTCGATATACCCGTGTCCCCAAAGAATATAACACATTTTCGAAGAGCTGAGAAGGGAGAGACATCCCCTATCCGCATGTACTCCCTCTCAGATATTTCTCGAATTTAAAAGACGCGTCCTTGGATTGGCCTCTCAAAGGGAGCCCTTTGTAACGGTTGATATAGACCTCGATCTTGCAAATCGTGCGAAAAAGACCTATCCCCGTTATGTGCCAGATTGATCTGGAGCTACCTTTTTTTGAGCGGCTGAGACAAGCACGGCAAGGCTTTTGAAGCGGTCCGAGGGCAGATGTTTTCCTCTTGTGATTGATCCCGTGCCTAAAGTTTTTCCAAACAAGGCCTGTTCGTAGGCCTTCTCATCGAGATCTTGGAACTTCTTATATTGTGAGTAATCGATGCACTCGAGTTCTTTGAGAGTTTGGAGCATAGCCAGAGTGCTTACCCCGAAATAGCGCTTTAGATAGACGACATCCCCGAATTCGATACGGCTTGACTTCAAATCTTTTTCGATAACGTCTTTCACTTTTGTCGGAGGCATTAAAAAACGGCGGGCGAATGTCTGGGCGAATTTTTCGCGCGGATGATAGAGTGAAACATACTCATCCATAAAAACGTCGGGATTATCGATGATCGGATCTGTGTATCGGTCCTTGAGATAATGATAATACTCGTGTGCAGCTACAAAGACTTGTTCTTCCTCAGATAGGTTCTTGTTTATCAAGGCAAAAGCAGCCTCTTTGATATCGAAATAGATAAATATTCCGGATATCTTATATTCGTCGGGCAGTGACTGTCTGTAAACACGCATTCCATTCATCTCAACGAGCAAAAAAATATTCTTGATGGGCGAATCTCCCAACCCAAGTCGCCTGCGCTCGTCGGCTGCCAACCTCTCCGGACCGATATGAGAATATGCCGGTGCCACTTCCAGCCTTCGTCCTGTAGCCTCTTCCACTTTGAGGTAATCATCACAATATTTTTTAAATTTATTAAGTGCGGATTTGACCTCTGGCTTGACAGGTTTCTGGCTGAAAAGTCTATCAATAGCTGTCTCTTTCTCTCTAAGAAAATTAGAAATATCTTTGTTGAGAAACTCGGCAATACTCTTTAGAGAGTCTAAACTCGGCATCCTCTTGCCGAGTTCCAGCAAAGAGATAAACTCACTGGACAGGCCAACTGCTTTAGCCAGCTCCTCCTGAGTGAGCCCCAGGCTCTCTCTTTCGATCCTAAGCTTGATTCCTAAAATTCCCGGCATTGTTTCACCCCATCCAAGATTACCCTCTTTATAACTGGTAG
>JASFEP010000440.1:0-3533 GCA_050124775.1 Candidatus Aminicenantota bacterium | reverse complement strand
CTTGGCCGGATTTGTTTCCAAGAGGCTCGACATTTCTCCTTACACCCGCCGATTTCTTTTTATATTCGTTCTTATCACGATAGAGCTTGTATTTTGGGCTTTCCTCTACGCTTTCATCTATACAAAAACTCTTAGTACAGGAAAAGGAGTGATCTTCATCCAGCCATTGATCACAGCATTGTTAGGCAGCACTCTTTTTCCGAAGATTCATAAGGCACTACGAAGCCTCTCGCGGTCACGAAGATGATGAATAATAAAATTTACGAAGATCTGTCTTTGGTGTTTTCCAGAGCGAAGGTCGTCTTCATCGTAGTCAGGATTCTATTCATCCTGCTCATCCTCTATTTTTGGAAGCTCCAAATTCTCGACTTTCAAGTCTTCTGGCAAAAATCCGAAGCAAACCGTATCCAGGAGATAATTGTCACCCCTCAGAGGGGATTGATCAGAGACAGGAATGGTGTCGTTCTCGCAAAAAATATCGCCTCGTTCAAGGCATCTCTGATCAGGGAAAACTGTGAGGATTATGAAGAGTCATGCATCCGGATATCCGAGATTCTCGATCTGCCACCAGAGGTTCTCAAAGAACGTATAGAAAAATATAAATCTATGCCGCTTTTCCATCCGATCGTCGTCAAAGATAATTTGACTCATGAAGAAGTCGCTAGGATCAAAGCCAGACAGTTCGAGCTGCCCGAGCTGGTCGTTCAATCGGAGCCCAAAAGAAATTATCCATTCGGGACGTTGGCGTCACACGTTTTAGGTTATTTGCAGGAAGTTTCACCGGCAGAGATGGAGACGGAGCGCTATAAGAGTCGCAGGATGGGTGACTTGATCGGAAAAACAGGGTTGGAGAAACAGTACGAAGATAGTTTGGTGGGAGTGGAGGGAAAAGTTTTTGAGATCGTAGATAGTGTCGGGCGAGAGATAGGAGAAATATCCAGGGTCGATCCTATTCGCGGAAGTGAGATCTATCTGACATTGGATTTTGACCTCCAAAAGAAGGCCGAAGAAATACTAGATGGGAGGGAAGGGGCGGTTGTCGTCATGAAGCCGGATACAGGCGAGATTTTGGCTATGGCCAGCTATCCGAATTTCGACCCGAATAAATTCATCAACCGTTTCACGCCCGAAGAATGGGTGGACCTCATCACCAGTCCGGAGTATCCTCTTCAGAATCGCGCCATACGGGGTTTGTACTCTCCCGGTTCGCTATTCAAACCTTGTATGCTGCTCGCAGGCTTAGATCACGGCATTGTGAATGATTCCACTTCGTATACCTGTCGCGGTTCAATCATCATCTACGGCCATCCCTTCGCATGCTGGAAGGCTGATGGACACGGTCTTGTGAACCTGTACAGTGCTTTGCAACACTCCTGCAATATCTACTTCTATCAGCTGGGAAAGAGGATTGGGATCAAAGAGATCGCTCGTTACGCCCGTATGCTCGGTCTAGGATCCCCGACACATATCGATCTGCCGGGGGAAAAGACCGGTCTGGTCCCTGATCCAGATTGGAAAAAAAGAGTGAGGGACGAACCGTGGTATCCCGGAGAAACGATCTCGGTATCTATAGGACAAGGGCCACTGCTCGTCACTCCTTTACAGATCGCAGTTCTCACAGCTCAGATTTCCAACAGGGGTCTGCGCGTAACTCCCTATCTCTGTGAGAGGGAAAGGAATGGAAGCCACGAGATAGATAGGCAGCCGGAGAATAGCGGCCTTCGATCTCCTATTCCACAAGTGTATTTCGAAAAAGTGGTCCAAGGCATGTGGCGTTCTGTCAATGATCGAGGAACCTCTGCTCTGGCCAGGATACGTGATTTTGATGTGTGTGGAAAGACCGGCTCAGCTCAAGTCGTAAGCAGAGCAACAGCTGAAAAATTGGCCCAACAGAAGATAGAGATCAAAACTCACTCCTGGTTTACAGGATTCGCGCCCAAAGATAAACCTGAAGTTTTGGTTTCTTTGATCGTAGAATATGGGGGGGGCGGTGGAGCGACGGCGGCGCCTTCGGCAAGAGAATTGTTCGAGCTATATAGAGAGAAATATGATTAGTCGAACTCAGATCAAGAATATCGATTGGATCCTGATCGCTCTTCTCGTGGTGAATACTCTTATCGGTATCGCCGTGATATTCAGCTCTTCCCACCACCTGGCCGGCAATTACTATCTCAGGCAGACCTTCTGGATGCTTCTGAGTCTGGGCGTTCTTTTTGTTTTACTGACCGTGGAATACAACCTACTTGTCACCTATTCGCTCTATTTCTACGTTGCGTGCGTATCGATCCTCGGTGCGATATTGCTCTTTGGAAGGTTGATCGCCGGGACAAAGAGCTGGATCAAACTGGAATTTATTCAAATTCAACCGTCTGAGATCACCAAGATCGCTATCATTCTTCTGCTGGCGCGAATCTTTTCAGCATACAAGAGGAAATACTTGTCCAATGAGGCGGGAATATCGAGCAGCGCTTTTGTCATGTTGCCGATCTTGCTTGTCGCTCTACAGCCCGATCTGGGTACTGCGCTGAGTTATTTCCCCATTCTTCTTGGGGCCTTTTTGTTGGCAGGGCTGACTCGAAAAACTCTAGTCGCACTTTTGATAATCGCAATGGTAATAGGAATCGTCAGTTGGGGATTTTTTCTCAAGGATTACCAGAAGGATAGGATCACAACGTTACTGGCGCCTGATAAAGATCCGCTAGGTACTGGTTATCATATTCTCCAATCCAAAATCGCTATCGGTTCCGGCGGACTATTCGGAAAGGGGTATGCGAGAGGAACCCAAAGCCAACTCCAATTTTTGCCGGCGCGACATACGGATTTTATATTTGCCGTTATCGGCGAAGAGTTGGGTTTTGTGGGAGTTGTTTTGATCGGGTTGTTTTATTTTTTGTTTTTGGCCAGGCTTTTTCAATCAGTCGCACAATCGAGAGACCGGACGGGAGTTTACATCATTTTTATGGTCGCTATAATGATCACGAGCCAATTTTTTATAAATGTGTTCATGACTATCGGACTTTTCCCGATCGCTGGCATCCCGTTGCCCTTATTGAGTTACGGAGGTTCCTCTCTTCTGACAAATTATATCGCCGTTTCGCTTGTGCTGAATGTTAAGATGCGACGCTTCGTCAACATCTGAGGGAACGCATTCATAAAAAAAATCTCGATTCCCACATTAACAAAACCCTTTATTTGACATCTCTTTATAATCGGCATTTTTTTACCCTTCGGGCGAACCAATCTCACAACATCGGCTTCGTTGTAGCCCCTACGAGGGTGTTCACACCATCTTCATGAGCCACTGCCTTGCCGCTGCTGCGACCTTGATCCGTGAATGCCTCCCTCTGAGGGAACGCATTCATAAAAAAATATCGATTCCCACATTAACAAAACCCTTTATTTGACATCTCTTTATAATCGGCATTTTTTTACCCTTCGGGCGAACCAATCTCACAACATCGGCTTCGTTGTAGCCCCTACGAGGGTGTTCACACCATCTTCATGAGCCACTGCCTTGCCGCTGCTGCGACCTT
>JASFEP010000439.1:0-3570 GCA_050124775.1 Candidatus Aminicenantota bacterium | reverse complement strand
TTCCGAACAGAAGATATCCCCCTGATTCTGGGTTCTTCGCTTGATCTGGGAAAGAATCCTTCGTTCCAGAGGTTCCTTACCCATAAAGAAAACGGCCCCGGGATTTAAACTTACCGATTCGAGATAGGACTCCCGGATCACATTTCCCTTTTCCGGGCCGATTCCATCCGGCGTGCCGAGGAATAAAATGTCGACATTCGGAAAAGTCTTTTTAGCAAATTCAATCGCTTTAGTGTCTTTTTTCGAACTGATATAATCGTCGGAAAGCCCCGAAAGCCAGAACACGGTCAATCCATCGCATTCGATGAAATACCCCTTTTTGTTCTGATAGGATGGAACAGCCGTTACTTTGAGGTCTTCGACTTCCAGGGTTTGTCCTTGTTTTGGGAAATAAGAACGGGCAAGATTCAAGCCGGAATAGTAGCGATCGAACGTTTCATTGAGAACAAACGAGAGCTGTTTCACATTTTTCTGCAGAGAATAGATGGGAGTCCCGCTTTGCAGAGAATAAGCCGCACGCGGCGGATGAAAACTCAAGTCAAAATACACCCAGGAGACATCCTTAAGCTCATTCCCGGTGAGATATCCGTTCGCGATCGATTTGCTGAGAGGAGGATAGCCGATTTCAGAATAGGCGAAAATCAGGAAGCGCTTCCGGGTGCGTATCCCCCAGCTTCCGTTTTGAAGCTTGATAACGATCGCTTCACCCACTTGAATATCCTTATTCAGCAGGTTCGCTTCGGATGTCAGATTGACATATTCCTCAGCCTGTCCTCCATTTTTTTTTAGAAAATCAGCAGTCGCTCTGTGACCGTACAGGTTGGCATAATCCAGGGGCGTATCTCCACCGGCGTCTTTTCCGTTCACATCGAGGCCTTCTTGAATCAGTGTTTCTGCGATCTCTGTGTGCCCATGAATGGCAGCCAGGTGAAGGAGACTCCGATTGAGATGTGCGTCCATAAATCGAAGATCTGCCCCATGTTCAATCAGCGTTTTTGTGATTTTCAGATAGCCGTCCCTGACCGCCACGTATAGTGGTGTTCTGCCGAGGAAATCAGGTGTGTCGGGATCGGCACCCATGCCGATTAAATAGTCGAGGTAGTCAAGATTGTTGTTCAAAGCAGCAAAATAAAGCGGTGTTGTTAACGAATTGCACTGGATGTTGATATCTGCCCCCTTCTCGATTAAAAAACGGCTCAATTCAAATCTGTCGGAGAGGGAGGAATGGATCAAAGGTGTTGCGGCACCGATAGCCCGCGTATCGATCACCGCGCCATTCTCCAGGAGCAACCCAACCATACCTGTATCATTCATAAATCCGGCGTAGTGGATGGGAGCCCTCAGGTTACTGTCTCCCACGCGCACCATAGCACCTTTTTCGATCAAGAGTCTGACCATTTCCGGATTGCGATTCATGATGGCTGTGAATATGGGAGTGCGTCCCCTGTCGTCCTCTTCATTCACACGAAGAGGACTCTCATTCAGCAGCGATTCTACTTTCTCGAGGTCTCCTTCAGAGACAGCACGGTGGATAGCCTGGGAAAAACCTCTTGTGCAAATACCGTTGAACAAAAGGAAAACCGTTAAAAATATCGTCCATTTACGCCACACCGTTTAATCCTCCTTACTCTCTTTCTTCCGGTCTTAGTTGTTCGATAATCTCTGCAGATACCCAATAGATATTGCCCTTCCGGTTATCAAGAGAATGGAAAAAGATATACTTACCATCTGATGTTATCCAGGCACAGAAAGCCTGCTGCTTTATCAATTTTCCTAAAGATGCGGGATTTGTCCATGATCCGTCGGCATTCTTATAACTGACGAATAGCCGACAGTCACCATGCCTCGGTAGTTTTCCATTATCGAATATCAAATAACTTCCGTCCGGAGCTATAACAGAGTGACCGGCATCAAAAGAAACTGTTTTTGATAAGTCTACGATCGATTTGAAATCGGGATATGATTTGATTGCTCGGTCAGAATTTACATAAACAGTACCATCCATTGTTGCGGATGCATGGATACTCTGCGTTAAATACTTTGGTTCGGTCCAACACGTCCCGATTTTTTTTATGAAATACATTGGGATTATTTTTTTTATCCCTTCTGGGATTGGAAGAGTCTTCGAAGTAAAAAAACAGTATTTTCCATCAGGTGATAGGGTTGGAAGAAAGACTTCGCCAAATGTTGCAAATAACTCGTGAATTTTCGGCTCGGTCCATTTCCCATTTTCGATTTGAGTCGTAAATATTGCTCCGTTTGGATATTCGTCATCTCCGTACCGGTCAAAAATGCACTCTTCGGCTCCAGGCATAAAGATACAGACAAATTCGCTGTATTTATCGACCGAGACGATCCCGGGTGCAAAAATTTCCGGCGTCATTCCCGGAGGCTTCTGGCCAAGGTAGGGACCTGTGAGGACAGGGAATTCTGACTTAATTTTTTGCGCTTCTATAGCTCCAGACAATAGGATAGCAGTTGTTACAGCAATAATTAATGATGCAGATTTCCTGTTCACTGTGATCCTCCCGTTATTTCAAATGAACCGGCTTAAAATCTTCAATTATGCTTGCATCGACCCAATATATGTCATCGTTTCCAGTCCTGCCGGTAGCAAAAAAGAGGAATCTGCCGTCCAAGGTGACGGAACAGATCCCTGAGTCTCTGAAATCTTTTCCGAGATTCTTCGGCTCTGACCATGTATCGTCATCACTTCGAAAAGTGATGTAAATATCGTTAAATTTACCGTGACCACCGGGTCTGTCCGAACTGAATATGAGATAGCTCTCATCGGGAGCAATGAACGCATCATATTCCCAATATTCCGTATTAATGACCTTTCCGAGGTTTTCCACTTCGGGGTATTTCCCGTTCACCAATTTAGCGCGGTAGATGTCGTTCGCTCCAAAACCTCCCTCTCTTCGACTGAAAAAGTAAAGAGTCCCATCCTCGGTTAAGGATCCACCGCAGTCGTGACTGTCAGCGGTGTTTATTGGGGATTCAAGTATTTGGGGCGGAGTCCATCCTGATGAAGTGAGTTGAGTCATCCAAATATTACCATGCCGGGAGAGTTCACCGCCTTCTCTCACCGGCCGTTTTGATGTGAAGTAGAGCGTCTTGCTATCCGGTGCAAAATGAAAATCCCAATCCTGGTATTCGCTGTTGAACGGAGCCGGTGCAGGCTCCGTCCATCTGCCGTTCTTTAATTCTGTTATGCAGATCGTTTTATATTCCTCTGGAGGGTATCTGAGGTTGAAAAGAAACAATTCTGCGTTTTTTGTAAAAGCGCAACTCCCTTCACCTAAGTTTTTTGTAGAGATGACTCCTGGAGCAAATATTTCCGGTGTCATACCAGGAGGCTCTTGGCCAAAATAGGGACCCTCTAAATCTATGAAGTCGACCGCTTTTCGTTCCTCCTGTTGCCGGAGAAGACGTTCCAGAAGTTGTGAAACATCTCCGACATCCGGCCTGATTTCCAAAGACTTTCGGCAGTTTTCTATGGCCTTATCCAGGTCTCCGAGCTGTCGGTAAACCCGGGCAAGGCTGAAATAGGCCCAAGGATCTTCCGGA
>JASFEP010000438.1:0-3571 GCA_050124775.1 Candidatus Aminicenantota bacterium | reverse complement strand
TAGGACCTCCTGGACATTGATGTGTGCGTACAGGCGAAACTTGAGGCACTGGATAAGGGCTGGTATACCGCCGCCCGGCTCGATGGCAAACCTTTTCATGATCCGCTTGGCTTCGATAACCGTGAATTTTTCCCATGCTTTTCTGTCCAGGTCCATAGCGGAATCGATGCCATATCTGTCTTCGACCGCACGGAACCAGAGTCCGTCATGAGCCAGCCAATTTTTCGAGGCATCCTCCAGCAATGCAAGGAGCTCTTTTTTAGACATATCTTTTACTTCTTTCATTGTCCACTCTTTCGCTCATTCGATTTGCATCGGGGATTCCAAATACTAGCTTTTTATCTCTTTATCTTTGGCATTCTGCCTATCCTGTTCTGTCGACAGGTTTATGGGCTCGTAGTACGTCTTTCCCTTGTGAATGACACTGTTGATTGTTCCTGCGGCGGTCAGCAGATTCAGGTATTTCAGGATTTCGTCTCTGTGCTTGCCAAGAGAAGCGGAGATGTCCGAAAGGGTCACGGGTCTCCTGCGGATCATCGAGAGAATTTTTTCTTCGAGATTTTTTTGTTGAGGAAATTGACCCATCTGTGTGAAGTCTGCAATAATCTCGCACTTTTCTCCGAATTTTTTGCGGATGTTTTCCAACTCCTCGGGAGGGAGAGCCTTGGCATATGCTTCCGCGGGGGGGCGAATGACCGTGTTGAGCTGAACTTTGTCGGGTTGGATCTCATCGACCGCTTCTTTGAGTTTCTGGATGTGCCGGGGAGAGTCGTTGACGCCTTTAACGAGCATGATCTCGAGCCATATCTGCCCCGAGAATTCCTCCCGGAATTTTTTCAGGCCTGCGATGATGTTTTCGATCGTCAAAGAGGGTTGAGGCCTGTTGACTTCTGTAAATACGTCCTGGGTTGCTGCGTCGAGTGAGGGAACCACAAGGTCTGCGGCGGTCAATTCCTTCCGGACGTTTTCATCTGTCAGCAGAGTACTGTTTGTAAGGACCGCTACCGGGATATCCGTGATCTTTTTGATCTTACGGATGAGCGTTCCGATAATCAGGTTCAAAGTCGGTTCTCCGGAACCTGAAAAGGTGATATAGTCGATCCTCTGTCCGGATAAGAGAGCCTTCTTGATTTGAACGAGAACGCTGTCGGCCGAAACGTGCGTCTTCCTTGCAACGGTTTTTTGGGGCGTCGGACCCAATTGACAGTAAATACAATCCAACGTGCATGTTTTATAGGGAATGATGTCGATCCCCAGTGAGAAACCCAGCCGTCTCGACGGCACGGGGCCATAGATATAGACAGGAGTTTCTTTTCTCTTGGGCGTTTTCACTCTCGCTACACCCGGTCCTTGTATATTTCTATAAATCGTCTGAGGGACCTGTCATAGGTCCTTTCGACATCATCCGGAAAAAGACAGGCTGGCAGTTCTTGCATGCGCCAGTGATACTGGATACATTCGCAGCAAATGCCTTTTTTACTGCATGGCTCATAGGAGCAGTTGCAGTGCGTCAGGTTTCTGTCCTTATCACATTCCTTCATCGGCAACTCCCATCTTTCACGCAAAGCACAGACATTATCATGTGTGGCAGATTTCCAAGGTTCAAGGAAGCGCGGCTTTTAATTTCAAGTTATGTCCGGATTGCGATCTTTCCTTTAGTTAATCAGGCGTAAGGCTAGGTCTTTCTGTACTGTTTTTTCCAGGAATACTTTTGCTGGTGGAGGCTGTCGGCAAGCGCCCGCCTGAGTGTTTCTGCTGCCAAAAAAGCGCAATGGGTGCTCTCTTCGGGCAGTCCGCCCAGCCTTTTAAGGATAGCATTTCCACTGACAATACCCAGAGCCTCTGTAAATGTTTTTTCCACAGCGATCTCTGTCGCCATGCTTCCACAGGCGATGGTGGTTGCACAGCCGTCGGTCAAAAAACTGCACTCCGAAATTTTTCCGTTCTGCAATTTGATGAACATCTCCATCGTGTCACCACAAACGCCCTTGACTTTGCCGTAGCCATCGGGGTGCTCGGTGGGTCTGAAGTTTCTCGGATTCTGCCAGTGGTCGATCACGACCTCGGAATATTGTTTCCTGGCCTGCTCCAATATCATCTCTTGCAGCTGTTGAGCAAATTTTTCAAGGTCTTCTTTTTTAGGCATTGTTCAATATCTGTGATCGCTGCCATCCCTTTCTAACGAAATTTCGGAACAAAGGTTCATCGGGTCATCTATTATACCAAAAGGTCAGCTTCGAATGTCAAACCATTCATGGCGCTTATGAGCTCCTCAAATCCATAAAGAGATGAATTCGTGTTGCATTTGTAAGTGATCGTCTTCCATTATGGATTCGGGGATGCTCCAAGGCAAGAAATAGCACGCCGAATTTATGTTTTCCGGAAAAAATCGAGCACATCTTCGAGCGCCCCGGCGAATTTTTTGATCCTGTCCTGGGTCATACCCGCGTATCCTATCCGGATGCACCCCGGGGCTCCGAATACGGATGCGGGAACGGCGCTGAATTTTCCCATGTCCAGAGCCCTTTCCACAAATTCCTTATCGTCCACGGTCAGATCGGCCGGCAAGCGAGCCAGTACACTGATTGCCCCTGAGGGAAAATCCTTGTCCTTCCCTGCCAGAGTGAATCCCTTTTCCTCGAGAATTTCGATGATGAGGGTGCATCTTTTCCTCAATTCTTCTTTGATGTGTGTGATGATACGTGGGGCTCTGCCGTTCTCGAGATCGGACACTTCCTCTTTGAGAATGTCGATGAGGATCCGCTGTCCGAGAACATTGGGAGAGGAGGAAAAGGACCGGATCATCTTCGACATCCAGGAAATGAATGTTTCCTCTGCGGCGATCACATAGCCGACTCTCGCTCCAGGGATCAGATATTCTTTAGAGGCCGAGCTGATGATGATCGTTCGTTCCGGGGCATATGCCAGCATAGATTGCGGCGATCCTTTGTAGCGAAGCGTTCCGTAGACCTCATCGGAAATAAGGATCAGATTCAAGCGTTTCGCCATCTCGGCCAACCGTCCCATCTGCTCCTCAGAGAGCACATCCCCCGAGGGATTCGTGGGAAAGTTGATGAGCAGCGATGTGATCTTGTGCTGGTGGATCTGCGATTCGATCTTTTCAAAGTCGGGATCATACTTGTCGTCAAAGAAATCGAGAATGACGGGATTTCCTCCTGAATTGAGTATGATCCCCCGGTAATTGCTCCAATAGAGAGGAAGTAAACCCACAGTTTGTTTGTGGGCCACAAGATGCATCACGATGGAAAGGCCTTCTGTGGCTCCGGTGACGATCGCGACATTTTTTATGTCTAATCCTTCAGAAGGGATCCCCGATCGCCCCTTCAGTCGATAGGTCAGAGTCCAGAACCGGCCGATCAGACTGCGAAGCTCCTCCAGACCGGCGGAGGGCCCGTAATAGATCTCCTTATCGGGATAGATATCGAGTATCTGGCCCTGGTCGCTTCGGATAAAGTCAGGATTGTCTTTGGCGATGATCTTTGCCCTTGCTGCGATCGCAGGGATGATAGGTTCCGACGAGATTGTCTGGCGGATGCCATCGGGAATAATG
>JASFEP010000437.1:0-3587 GCA_050124775.1 Candidatus Aminicenantota bacterium | reverse complement strand
GGGCTCTTGTCGGCAAACCTATATATCTCTATATCTCTCTGGATGCCGCCACCAGGGAAACCTATGCCAAAATAAGAAATGACAGATGGGAGTCTATCATTCCCAAGCTTGTTCTTCTGAATGAAGAGCGGAAAAAGAAGGGGAATCTGCCCAAGATCCATATGGTTTTTATGCCCATGAGAGTGAATAAGAACGACCTAGAGGATTATTTTCGTCTGTGCCAGAAGATCGAGGCCGATGCATTGATCCTGCGTCCTCTTCTTGTGCTGAATAAACCGAAGATCGAGCATGAACGGGGGGGTTACATTTTTGATTACAAAAACGAGCTTTTGTCGCGGGAGGAGTTGGAAGACATCTTTAAAGATTGTCAAATTTATTCGGAAAAGTTCGGTGTTCCTGTCGCCAATCAGTTTAGCTTTGGAAAACGAGATGAGGAACGATTCAGGGGACGGGAAGCTGTCGACCTGGAAACACAACGGTTTTGATCAGAGATATGAACAGCAATACAGGCACAAAACCTGACGAAGAAGGTCTGATGGAAAGAGTCGCCATGGATAATCAGGAATACGTTGGTGCAGGACCTAACGCAAACGATATCGGAGAAACAGGAATGCCTCTTTGCAGGGAGCCATGGGAGAACCTCTACATCTTGAGGAGGGGTATCCTTCCATGTTGTTACGGAAATCCGGTCGGCTATGCCTTTACAGATTACTCGGAGGCATGGAATTCTCCGGAGATCCAGGAGATCCGGCACTATTTGAGTCAGGGCAGGCTCAGCCCGTACTGTTTGGAATGTCTGGGATGCCCCATCGTTCAAAGGTATCTTGCCGAGCATCCTCTCGAAAGCCCGGGCGGGAAGCAGCGGCCCTATTTGTTCAGGCTCGTAAACAGACTGCTCTTCCGGATTCCTTCAAAGATCCATCGATCCCTCACAAAAAAATAAGCGCAGGCTTATCAGGCATTAAGGCGAAGCGCCTTCCCGATCGAAAACTATTTCTACGGGCAAAGAGACTAGAGGATGGATAGATACATCTGAATTTCTTTGGGATACTGTCGATTTAGTTAATGTATCCGAGGGCCTTGAGCATCTCCACAGTCTTATCATCCTTTTTCTGCACGGATCTGTCGGAGAGTGCTGTTCTGGTGTATTCGTTCAATTTCTGCCTGAGTCGGATGATCCTGGGATCCTTCTCCTTCAGCGGGTAGAGGTCAACTGTTTCCATCGGATCGGTAGAGATATCAAAGAGCTCATATGTGTTCGACTTGAGCGTAAAGATCAAATGATCGGGAAAGGAAAGGATGGCAAACCGATTAAAATCTGCTTCAGGTTCGTAGGTCTCGAAGAAAAGCTCTGTGGGCGTGTCTCCCGTTTTATTGCTCTTCATTAGGTTTCGGCCCGTCATGTGGGAAGGTTGATCGATATCCATCAGTGAAAGTATGGTGGGAGCGATATCCATCAACGTCGTTGGACGGGAGTCCGTCTGCTTTGTTATCTTTGAGGGATTCCGGATGACAAACGGCACTTTGAGATAGGCTGAATAAAGGAAATGGATGTGACCGAAGTGGGGCCCTCCTCGGGATGATTCATACTCACCCAATCCCTCGCCGTGGTCGCCCACGCAGACGATGACTGATTTTTCGAAAAGGTCGAGGTTCTCGAGAGTACGAAAAAGCGATCCGATCTCACGATCGAGGTACTCTACCTCCCGCCTGTACATCTCCCTATTCCCCTCTGTGCCCATAGCTAGCTTTCCCCTCAACTTCAGGATCACTCCTTCTTGATTGATGGGGCTTTTGATCTTCAAGATAGCATTGTTCCTGAAGTGCATCATACGTTTGCCTTTGTTGATGTTATGCCAGCGCCGGCCAAAGTGGAGGGATGTTCCCTCTGTATGAGTGGAGGGGTCTAACTCCAGTCGAACAAGTCTGGCTAAAAAGGCATCTTTCTTTTGCACAAAAGGATTCGTAACCTCGAAGCGGAGTGTATTCTCTCCTTCTTTGAGTTGGAGCGGGATGTTCTCGATCTGGTTTTTTTGCAAACAGAGCTCATTCGATAGGGTGCCGTTGGTATAGATTTTGAGGTCATTTTCGAGGTCAGGAGGAGCATAAGGATCGTGAGGATCGGAATAATGGACCCAAAGGAAAAACCTCTGTGTACGGTGTTCTTCCAACCAGCCAAAGAGACGAGAATTGACTTCTTCCGCCGTGAGATACCAGCGGGTTTCGGGGAAACGATCGCTGTATGTGTCCCATCCTTTATTCAATCCATACCTTTCTAAAAGCACCCCCAGCGAAACGAAGGCGCCTGTCAGGTATCCATTGTCCTGGAAGATCTCCGCTAGAGATTTTATGCCTTCAGCATACAGAGTCTCGCCGTTATTGAATATCTTGAGCATATACGGTGGCTGCGAATAAAAAAGACTGGAGTGGGCGGGAAGTGTGACAGGAGTCGGGCTAAAACAGTTCGTGAAGAGAGTCCCGCTTTCCGCCAAAAGGTCCAGGTTTGGCGTTGCAATGGACTCCTCGGAGTAGGCCCCCATATGGTCCGCGCGGTGGGTGTCGAGTGTTATCAGGATAAGGTTTTGATCGTTGGAGGGCGTACAGGAGGTTGTCATCCAGAGAACGATGATCAGCACCGAAAGGATGGCCACGAAATCATGCGTGTGTTTCATTTTATGTAACCCAGGGCTTTGAGGGTTTCCAGTGTGTCCTTGTCGATCGTTTTTCCCCGCTCAAAGGTATCTACTCTCTTGCCCTCTTCGATCAGGAAAAGGATTTCGTCGAACATTTCCCTGAGTTTTTCCGGAGTCAGATGGAGCGAGATCTGCTCCTGCGGATCCTTCTGTAAATCATAATAAAAATGGTCCACGATGTTTTTTTTCTTATTGTCTTGCATGATGTATTTGAATTGTGGATCGCGCACAGACCTGAAATGATTACCATCACCAGCCAAGCGTTCGCTAAAAGCATGTCTGGCGTTCTCGGCGGACCTGCCATTTGCGAGCAGGGGCAGGAGGGATTTGCCGTGTATGGATGTCGCTTCGAATCCGATTCCAGCGAGCTCGAGTATCGTAGGAAGGATGTCCGCTGATTGAACCTGGGAATTAACGACCGTCCCCTCTGGTAGGGTTGATGGGAGATGGAGGATGAGGGGGACGAGGAGAAGTTCGTCATACACAGTATGGCTATGGACGCCGACTTTTCCGTGTTCTCCGAATTCTTCCCCATGGTCGGAAGTGAATACGATCAGAGTTCTCTTGTCCAGTCCTTCTGTTTTCAAATAATCGAAAAGCTCCACGATCTGGCTGTCCATCTCTCGAATGTCCCCATCGTACAACGCAACCAGGTGTTCGATATCCCTGTCAGTCACCTCAAGCTCTCCCGAATTGATCGCTTCGATCTGTTCGATACTGCCGGAAACGGGACCGGTGTAGTCGGGGCTGAACAATGTGTCGTAGGGAGGGATGGGATTGTAGGGGGCATGGGGTTTGTAGGAATGGAAAAAGATAAAAAAATTGTTGTTTTTTTCCTTCTCGATAAATCCTATTATTTCTTGGATCTTTCTCCAAACGTCTCTGTGGGGGGAG
>JASFEP010000436.1:0-3597 GCA_050124775.1 Candidatus Aminicenantota bacterium | reverse complement strand
ACATTCGCGGGACATCATATTACACAAAAAAAGGAGGTTTAATAATGTCGCGATCCTTAAGGATTATTTCCATTTTGACTCTATTTATCATCCTAACGTGCGTTACCCTTGATAGCTCATCATATGCGGGATTCACTCCGGATAAGGCCGATCCGGAAACCGTTGGTCTGCTGCGTTCCAAGGCCCGCTCCTCCGACCCAAACGCCCACCCGGTGATCGATCAATCTTTGAGCTGGAACACTTTTATCGGGTCCCCTTACATCGACGCTAGTGGAGATGTAGCTGTGGATGGCAGCGGGAACATCTATGTGACAGGCGCCCTACAAGGAACTTGGGGTACACCCATCAATGCCTATGCTGGAGGTAGCGACGTCTTTATCGCCAAGTTTGACACAAATGGCACCCTCTTGTGGAACACTTTTGTAGGCTCTGATCTTTCAGAAGGAGCTGAAGCAATCTCTGTTGACGCCAGCGGTAATATTTATGTTTCGGGATATGGATATAAGAGCTGGGGATCACCTGTCGCTCCGTTTGCTGGTTCGATAGATGCTTTTGTTGCAAAATTCGACAATACGGGCGCCCTTCTGTGGCACACATTTATGGGTTCCGATCTCGAGGATTTCAGTTATGGTGTGATCGCAGACGGAAGCGGCAATATCTATGTGAGCGGTCAAAGCAACAAAACTTGGGGCACTCCCATCGTCCCCCATGCCGGAGCAAACGATGTTTTTGTCGTAAAACTCGACAGCAGCGGTGCTCTCCAGTGGCATACCTTCATGGGAGGGACAGGGTCCGAGACAAACAGAGACATAGATATCGATGGAGTAGGAGATATTCTCGTGTCGGGAGGAAGTGGTGCGACCTGGGGTACCCCAATCAATCCACACGCCGGAGGCAATGACGCCTTTGTCGCAAAGCTCAACAGCAGCGGTGCTCTGCAATGGAACACTTTTTTGGGTGCTTCGAGCGGTGACAACAGTCAGGATATATCCATCGGTATGTTTGATACCATATATGTAGCGGGTGTGAGTTTTGGGTCCTGGGGTACACCCATCAATCCATACGCTGGGAACGGTGACTCTTTTGTTGCCAAGTTGAGCAGTAGCGGTAGCCTCCAATGGAACACATTCCAGGGCTCGAGCACTAGCGATGATACGGGCACAGCCATATCCGTAACCTCCAGTGGCGTTGTTTATCTGGTCGGTAATAGCGGGATGAGCTGGGGGACTCCTGAGGACCCGCATAATGGGGATTACGATTTCTTTCTTGCCGGATTAAGCACCAGCGGCCAGCTCCACTGGAATACTTTTAAAGGATCGACGAGTTATGACTTAGCCTATGCAATGGCTCAACATGGGGGTGGTGATGTCTATGTGGTGGGAGATAGCCCTGCTACCTGGGGCATGCCTATCCATACATATGTAGGAGAAATCGATGTTTTTGTCGCCAAGTTCAGTGTTCCGCAGGTTCCGGATACAACTGTGAAGATGGGCAACGTGAATTTTCCTGATGGATCGACCAAGAATCTCGGGACCAGACCTTCCAGTATGGTCATGGGAAGAGAATTCCCCTTCAAAATCTACAATGATGGTGCAGGAGAGTTAAATTTAACCGGTTCGCCTGCGGTCACTCTAAGCGGTCCCCATGCCTCGCATTTCCAGGTGACTCAGCAACCCACAACTCCCGTTGGCCCCTACAGCTCGGCGACATTTAAGATCCGGACCGTGAGAGATTCACTGCCTGGATTTCTTCCGGTCGGCTGGGAATACTCTGTGTCATTCACTGTCAACATTCCCAACGATGATCCCGATAAAAATCCCTACGACTTCACGATCAATTTCGATTTGAAGAAAGATTGAGACCAAAAAAAAGACAAGCGGTTTTAGTTCTTCCAGTAATTCGTCATTGTGGGTTCCGGTACCCATTCTTTGCCATTAAAATAGAGTATTCCCTCTTCGCACAGCCTTCTGTGTTCATTATCAAGAGTCCGTCTAATCCTTCCTTCGAGAAGCGCCTCTTTATGTTTCATCTCAAAGGCATGACTGAATCGGATATCCATAAGAATAAGATTCTGATCGAGCTCATAAATGATCTGGCTGTGTGTCGTTCTTAAAGACAAGCGGTTGTTTCTGAGCTTTTCCAATGTCCTTATGGATTCGACAGGACTTTCCAGTATGTCGATCTCAGTTCTAGGAAAGAGGATGTAATATTTTTCCATGCCATCTTCAAGCTCACTACAACGGTAATCGGGATGTTGTGGCGAACAGCCTTTCACCTGGTCGGAATCGAAGACGATAAGACAAGCTTTGCCATATTCGTTGTTGCAGCCGCTGACAACGACCTCTTCTTTGCCATCCCCATTAAGGTCGGTAATCTCCACATCTGAAATGCGTCCGGAATTCCAGTATTCCCCGATCAACTCACCATCAGCGCCAACAATCGATAATTGAGTTGGATAAAAATGTCTGTGGGCAGAAACTATAATGATCTCCGAACGTCCATTTGAATCAAAATCATGGACGAAAAATCCGGATATTCTATAATCCGAGGAGTATATCGTGTTCCCGAACTTCAATTCGCGGCCGGTTGTGCAATTCCATCTGATCCTGCCTGTATGGTCGAAGCAAAGCAACACACCCTCGCCATATTCATCTTGTGTTTGTATACTCAATACGACTTCTGACCTTCCATCTTGATCAATGTCTTGGATGATCAGATGAGGCAGATAATCTTGGCCATTGATCCTTCTTGGATATTGGAATCTTTTTCTGTATTCTTCGTCTGTATTGAGATTCGGAATTCCTGTGTCATATCTCCATAATTCTTCATTTTCGTCGTTAAGAACGACTAGATGAGAATCGTCTATCCTAAAATTTGCTGGGTTTCTCGGAGATCGGTTACGTATCAATACCGCGGCAATAAATAGGGATACGACTAAAAATATGGCGGCCAAAATCCATAAAGGTTGTCGAAATTGGAGAGATCGCTTGAGAATATTTTGACGAGCATTTGAATTATTGATTCTATTTTGCAGCCAGTTTTCCAGCTCTGATTCATAGGCGAACACCCTGGATTTTGTGGAATCATCGATTCGATGTACAGGCAAACTTAAGTTCTTTTCCCATCTTCTGCAGGTGCGAACATCACAATCCAAATAACTCGAGATCTCTTTCCAGGTTCTTAGGATATTTTTGGAATTTTTATCCGTATCCATTTCTGATTCACTATGTAATCAAAATCGCAAAATTGAGTCAAGCTATTAATATATGGGACTTTAAAACTGAAAATAATGCGACATAATACGACATAATACGACATTGTGGGGTACATCCTTGACCTCGGGACATTCTCTTTATAAAAATTCCCATAAGGGATAGGTAAAGGAGGTCATCTATGAATCCCACAAAAATTTTTGCTAGCTTTTTTTCAATACTTTTCTTCTTCATTATTGCTTTACAAACCGGATCGGTCAAAGCAGAAGGTTCTCACAAATTCCAAAACAGACCGAGGTCGCCCCACAAACATCAGAATATTCCTCAAAAAGCTCGAATGATTATGGGGAAAAAGGATGCCCTTTCCAGAGTGAATGATTTAAAA
>JASFEP010000435.1:0-3606 GCA_050124775.1 Candidatus Aminicenantota bacterium | reverse complement strand
CGGCGTTGCCAGAAGCCTCGGCCTCAAAACACCCCATTTGTGTGTATTCTTCTCTGAATACGGGATCCAGAGCAAACCATCCCACTGCGCCGGCGATGTCTTCACTCCCCCGGCAGAGGATCCCATCAATGATGATACCCGCTCCTATCCCGGTTCCCACAGCTAAAAAGACAACATCCCTCAGCCCTCTGGCAATCCCGCACCATTGTTCTCCTGAGACATAGGCGCTTCTATCACTGTCTAGTATGATGGGCAATGTTATATCTCGCTGGAGTTTTTCTCTTAAAGGGTAATGGTCCCATCCTGGGATGTTCGGCGCCCAGACTTTTCCTGTATTTTGATAGACGATTCCAGGAATGGCGATTCCGATGGCTTTGAGGGCCGCGTCTTCTTTTTTGATCTGACTCCCCAGATTTCCAATCGTATGTGTGATCTGAAAAAGTGTCCTGTCAGGGCTTGATGTATCGATAGGATCCTTCGTTCTTGCAAAAATCTCTCCTTTTGGAGTGAATAAAGCGGCGGAAATCTTCGTACCACCCACATCGAGGCCGATCGTGTAAGCTATCCTGTGTTGTTCTTTCCGCACCATGACACTCATTTTTGACTCAAAAGCACAACCCAGACTTCCTGAGGCTCCATCGGTTTTTCCAGGATAGCGTGTTCCCCCAAAAATTCGATGACCACCTCTTCCTCCGATTCCAAATTTTGTGCGGTCCAACTCTGTCCCTTCATAGCGAACTCGAACTTTGCGGTAGTTATTTTGTCTCCTCGATTGAATCCGAATAAGATTATATATTTTGGGCCCTCTAAGACCCTTGCTTCCACCAAAACGTCCTTTTCTGAAGAAGAGGCTTGCACAGGATTAGAAATATTCAGCCATCGAGCCAGGCCAGCGAAAAATTTGGCGTTGTTGGGATTCTCGAAATGATGGTAGGCGGATCCGATGAAAGATCCCACAACTATCGCTTTTCCTTTCCCGTAAGGAGCATAGACCATGGCCGGCTCTCCGTTTTCGAACTCGGCCAGAACGACACTCCTCTTATCGATCCGTTCGAAGGATTCCTCGAAGAAAAGCGCATCCAAGACATCGCCCGATTGAAGCTCGGGAAGAGTTTCGTGGGGTATTTTTATCGTGATCTTAGATGTTTTTCGTATGGGTTTGAGAGATTCTTCGCGGCAGCCGAACACCTCGTGCAGTCCTCCTCCGGGATAGACATCGCTCGAAAATCCCCGCTCATCGATCCAGCCGCAACGCGCTTCCGCGACGAGAGTCCCCCCGTTTTTTACATACTCGATAAGTCTCTGGATATGGGCCTTTGACATCATTACCGGATAGGGCACGATCAACAATTTGTACTGGTTCAGTCTATCGGGATTGAGGTCCAGGACATGGAGAAAATCGACCAGGATACTCCTTTCGAAAAATGCCCGATGGATGCCTTGGAGCGATTCACTCAGGTTGTTGTATCCGATCGGCTGTCCCTCGCCCGTAAAGGTTTGTTGGCCGCCGACCATATGCGACAGAGGATTGTAAAGCACAGCCACTCGGGCCTTCGGAGGCTGTGCCCCAAGGAAGTCATCCATATATTTCGTCACCACCCCGGCGACCTTTCCCGCTGCAATCGCTCTATCGGTGACCTTCCCATCCAGCTCGATCAGTCCATATCCCCCGGATTCATACCCGGAGCTCATCGGATAGTAGGCATAAATGTTGACCGCACGGGCCCCGTAAGCCACAGAGGTCCACATCCAATCCCGTATATCCATAGGAACGACGGGTTCGCTTACCTTCATACCGAAAACCCCGTAGCCGGCTTGCAATTCACCGATGTAGAATCCGCCGTTCGTTAGAGTCATGGAGCGGGTAAAATCATGTCCGGATGCGCGGAAGTATGGTGACCAGGGCTTTATCGTCCAGGCATGCTTGGGATAGATGGATGCGCCGTAATAGTCGACGCATTCGGCCATTTTCCGGTCGTCCGGAGTGCCGTTCCAGCTGGGTTTTGTGAGCAATCCGGGAATAGCGGAATGGCTGGTAATAACGCTCTCAGGAACCACCTTTCGTACAGCCTCTGCTTTCATGGCCAGGTCTTCAGCCAGCTTATCCGCAATAAAGTCCTTCCAGTCGATGTAATCCGTATAAGTCAGGATCGTCCCGAAGCGGGGAGGTTCCACCTCTTTCCAGTCCTGGAAGGTGCGATACCAGGCTCTATTCAGTCCATCCAGAGTTCGATACTTCTTCTTCAACCACTCGCGAAACCGGGCCATCGTGGAATGGCAATAACAGAACTGCATGTATTCCGCATTTCCCAGATGATAGACTTCCGCCCAGTTGATGATGTGGGGTTCGCTCCACAAATCCCAGCCATAAAAGGCCGGTTTATCCTTCAAGGCCTTGGCCGCTTCAGTGAAAAAATTCAAAATCTTCTCTCTTACATCGAGATGATCGAAACAGAATCCTGGGGAAGCCTGCGATTCCACGGGTAGTCCGTTGCTGGCCACGAATTTCGCATCGGGATATTTTTGCCCCACCCAATCGGGTGCCGAATCGATGTAAACCTGAACGATCAGCTTTAAGCCGACTTCATCGGCAATATCGGCTAGAGTTTCGAGGGCACTGAAGTCGTACAATCCTTCGACGGGCTCATTGTTCGTCCATTCCACCCAGCAACGGACCGTGTTAAAACCCAGGTCTTTGATCTGCTGCAGGTCTTTCCTCCAGAGAGGAATTTTTTCAGGGGTGACTTTCTCGAGCATGGGCGCCCTAGCTTTTCCTCCCGCATACCATACAGAAACGGGATAATGACCTCTATGCTTCTGCGCAGAAAGAAACACTGCCAGAAAGCCGAGCAGAATCGTGCAAATTCTCATCAATCTCAGCACGCAAAGAACCTTTCCGTATTTATTATTCATGTCAAAACTCCTCTCTCGTTCACTGACCATAGATATGTTTCCAATTTCATAACGATCTGTCAATAAAAAAGGTGTAGTGGCATTCGTCCATCGGTCCCGATAATTTAAAAAATAAATAAAAAAATGACTTGACAAATAATACGATAAGTATTATTTTATATATACTATGTCGAAACGTACTATCGATTCACCATTGTCTCTAGCAATCACGGGTTTGCTATTTTACATGCCTATGTCGGGTTATGATATCCGAAAAGCATTCTCATCGACGTCGCTGAAGCACTTCAGTTCCAGCCCCGGGGCTATCTATCCCGCTCTGCGCCGACTTGAAGCGGCGGGATTGATACAGGGTAAGATCGAGAGGCAAAATACTTTACGTCCCCGAAAGGTTTATACGTTGACACCCGAAGGGATGGCCGTTTTTAAGGAGCACCTGTCTCAACCTGTCACAAATGACGACATAATGTGGCGGATGGATGACCTTATGCTGCGTTTCAGCTTCGTATACGAGATACTGGGAAAAGAAAGAACGTTAAAGTTTCTCGAAGAATTCCGTTCAGAGACCGAATCACACATCCAGGCCCTTGAAAAGGAGTATGAAGCCATGAATAAAGAGCTGTCTTTTGGCGGCCCCAGAGCATTCGAACAGGGGATAGAAGTCTACCGCAGCACTGCCCGGTGGCTAAAGAAGGT
>JASFEP010000434.1:0-3627 GCA_050124775.1 Candidatus Aminicenantota bacterium | reverse complement strand
CTTCCGCAAGAGCATCATCGATCGATAAAGCCTTCTCTGCAAAGGCTCTGGCCTTCGGGAAAGCCTCTTCGGGTGCCAGCCAACCCCAAAAGCCCAAGGCATTGAAGGCATCAGCCAGAGAAGCATAAGCCAGCGCATAAGCGGGATCTTTGTCCAGCGCCTGCCGAAAAAATGCCATTCCTTTATTCATGCTCTCCGAGGATCTTTTGTTCCAAAAATAGATCCCTTTCAAATACAAGTCATAGGCCTCCGGGTCTTCCGTGTGACGCTTCACGATTTTTTCCCTCTCGCCTCCCAGAAGCTTAAGCTTGAGTTTATTCACAATGGCAAGTGAAATCTCATCCTGTAAAACAAAAATATCCGCCTCTTCGCGCTCATACTTTTCGGACCATAAAGGATAGCCGTCAGCCACACTGACCAACTGGACTGTGACTCGCAACTTATTTCCCGCTTTCCTTAGACTTCCCTCCAACAGCATATCCACACGAAGTTTTTTCCCCACCTCTTGCATATCTATCTCTTTACCCTTGAAAGAAAAGGTTGATGTCCGGGCAGGCACCCGCAACGACTCGATATTGGTCAATCGGTTTATTAGCTCATCGGCCAGGCCATCACAAAAGTATTCCTGATCCTTTTGAGCGCTTAAATCCACAAAGGGAAGCACTGCGATAGACCTTCCTAAGGGAATTTCTGTAATGGGTGTTGTTAGTGGCTTGGACTCTGAAGGCCTTTCATATGGAGTCGACTCTCCCTCTTCGATCACACTCAAATCCGATATCAACTCATCGGTACTCTGAGGCCTGTTCTGTTTATCTTTCTCCAGGCATTTTAATATGATCCGACTCAAATCATCGGGAATTTGTGTGTTAAAAGCCTTCGGCTCCGGTGGTAGCTCGCTTTTGTGTTTCACCCCCACTGTAAAAGGTGTATCGCCTTCGAAAGGAACTCTCCCCGTGACCATCTCATAGAGAATGACACCGAACGAATAAATATCCGAGCGTTGATCGACCTCTTTACCTTCCACCTGTTCTGGAGACATGTACTCTGGTGTTCCGATCATGACGCCAGACCCTGTAATGCCCTTTGTCCTGAGCGACCGGGCAATACCAAAATCCATGATTCGAACATTTCCGGCTCTGTCTATCATAATATTGCTGGGTTTGAGGTCCCGATGGATCACCCCAATTCTGTGCGCCTCGGATAATCCTTCACACACCTGTCTGGCAACATTAACCGCTGTTGTTACACTCAATTGACGCGACATCCGGATCATGCTCTTTAAGTCCTCACCAGGGACATATTCCATTGTTATGTAATAATTGCTCTCTTCCTTATTGAGGTCATACATGCGACACACATTTCTGTGGCTTATTTTGCGGGCGAGCTTGAGTTCATTCTGAAAACGCGCAATTGTCTTTTCCTCCCTGGATATCTCAGGTTTAATGAGTTTGAGTGCGACTTTTTCCTTAACTTCCGTGTCTATCGCTTTGTAAACTTTGCCCATTCCTCCTCTGCCCAGTTCTTCAACTATCTGATACCTTCTTGCAAACATTGCACCAGTGGTCAATTCTTCCCTGGGAGCCTGAAGGGTTTCGGTATGCTTCACAGAGAGGTCGTCCCTAGAGGAAAACCTTATCCCGCACTTTCCACAGAAAAGAGTTTCATCGGGATTATCAAATTGACATTTGGGACATTGAATGGTCATTTTACCCCCCTCGGCGTAATGAAAGAAATATATCAACTTATTGAAAAAGAGTCAAACCAGCAAACATTCATAATATGTCCCGATGATCTGCTTTTTATAGAGGTAATTAAAAAAGTAGCCTATCCCCTTTTTTTTAACTTATGCGAGACAAAACAAAATTATGTGGGTAGAATAGGAAGTTCTCAAATTAAAGGAGGAATAATGAAACGAAAATCCACTGTTGGTCGAAGATCTTTCATAAAAAAATCTGCTGCCGGAGTGATAGGTGCAGGAATAGCAGCAGGAAGTGGTCAGCCTGTAACCGCCCAGGAAGAGGAAAAAGCTCCCTTAAAGATCAAAGAGTACCGCACTCTGGGACGAACAGGATTTAAAGTTTCTGACATCGGAGCAGGATCCATCATGGACGAGGGAGTCCTGAGCGCGGCCCTCGATGCAGGAGTAAACTATATCGATACAGCTGAACAATATCCTGGCCATCATAAAATCGTTGCCAACGTAATGAAGGGGCGCGACCGAAAATCCATATTCATCAGCACCAAGCTGGAGATCAAAGAGGACAAAACCAAGGAAGGATTTCTCAAACGATCCCGCAAGTGCCTCGAAGAACTCGACATGGAATACGTCGACTGTCTCATGATCCACTGTGCAGAAACAGTCGAAACCCTTAAGACGCCAGGATTTCACGCAGCAATGGAAGAACTCAAGGCCGAGGGCAAGGTCCGTCACGTTGGTGTTTCCAACCATGGGTCCTTCTGGTTCAAGGATCCTGAGGAAACCATGGCAAAGGTTCTATTGGCCGCTGCCGAAGACGGGCGCTTCGATGTGTTCCTCCTGGCTTACAACTTTCTAAAAATGGATCGGTCCGAAGAAGTGCTCAAAGCCGCCGGCGAAAAAAACATCGGCACAGCCCTGATGAAGACCACTCCCGTAGCTCTCTATCACTCCATGAAATCCTATGTCGAACGGATGGAGAAAGAAGGCAAGGAGATCGATCCGCTCTATGTCGAGGGAGTCAAGCGCTACCAGGACAAGTATGACCGCGCCCAAGGATTTCTCAAAAAATACAACCTCCAGGATCCGAAGGAGATCAAAGCGGCCGCAGTGAAGTTTGTTCTCGGCAATCCAAATGTCAGCACAGTCTGTTGCTTGGCCAGGACATATGAGGACATGGAGGGTTTTCTCAAACTCTCAGGAACCCGTTTGACTAAAGGGGACCAGGCCAAACTGGATGCCTATCGGGAGGGATGCGGGGAGCTCTACTGCCGCCATGCCTGCGGCGAGTGCGAACCCTCATGCCCCCACAGCGTTCCGGTCAACACGATCATGCGGTATCACCACTATTTCATAGCCCAGGGTCGCGAAAAAGAAGCCATGCTGAAATATGCCAAAATCCCCGGAGCGAAAGCCGACCTCTGCAGCACCTGTATCGGCCACTGCGAAACTGCCTGTCCCTACAACGTTCCCATCCAAGGCAAACTCCTTCTCGCCCACTCACAACTCACAATCCCGTAGTGATTTTGGTTTTTTCAAAGCTCAAATTATGATAAGCTGACTCTTGCATTTATCCCATTATCCAACGACCTGAAAGGGGGGAAGATGAAAGACGATTCCAAAAATAATTCTGCTGGAGAAGAAAAACGGAGACATCCCCGTCTTGAAGTTTCTAAAAAAATGAGATATCGAGAACTCGTACCTTCAGAAGAAGAGGGTTTAATTCAGGACATCAGCGAGGGCGGATTGTGTCTTGTCCTGAAAAAAAGATTTGATCCCGGCACAATTCTTGAAATTAAGTATGAGGTGCCTGCTAACGCTCCCAAACCTGAAGATTCGATTGTCAAAGTTATCTGGCAGAAAAGAACCGATAAAGGATATCTTACGGGAGTGCGTTTTATACCTTAACAGAAAGCATCTCCGTAAAAACG
>JASFEP010000433.1:0-3629 GCA_050124775.1 Candidatus Aminicenantota bacterium | reverse complement strand
GATAGGACTGCCAGGGACATAACGCATGCCGGTCGGAATTCCTTTTGGGAACAACCCCGAGATTCAGGTGTTCAATGATGGACAACTCGCGAAGGTCCATCGTACACTCCTGGATCGACACATCGATGTGCTGGCCCTCTCCATTCTGTTTTCGATCATCCCGCCCCTTCTTGATCCCATTTCGCTGATACAACGCCATCAGTGTTGCCACATAAGCATTCTGCCCGGCCGTATACTGTGTGATCACCGGCCCCGATACAAGCGGAGGCCTCTCCTCGGCCCCTGTCAAAGACATAAGCCCGCTCATCGCATACATCACGATCTCCTCGGCCCTAAAATCCCGGTAAGGGCCTGTCTGTCCAAAATTGGATATGGAGGTCATCACGATGTCCGGATTGATCGTTCGAATCGACTCGAAACCCAAACCCAGGCCGGGCATCACTCTGGGAGAGAAATTCTCGATCACCGCATCCGCCTCCCGAACCAACCTTTTGAATATATCGACGCCCCTCCCTGTCTTCAGGTTCAGCGTGACGCTTTTTTTCCCGGTGTTCAACCAAAGAAACGGAATGCTCTTCTCCAGGCCTTTTTCACCTTTAAAAAACGGCCCCATGGCGCGCATTTTATCACCCGAGGGAGGGCGCTCGACCTTGATGACTTCCGCACCGAATCCCGCCATCAATTTGGTACAATACGGTCCGGCGATATAATGGGTCAGGTCGAGGATTTTCAGATGGGACAAGGCCTGTATGTTTTGTTTCGTCATGGTCTTCTCATTTCACAAAAACTTCAAATCTTTGTTCGATAACCCCTTACCCATACTCCAATGATGAGGATAGCCCTTTTTCGATCGCAGAATCGAGATAGGCCACATCGCTATCGCTCAGATAATCCATATACCCCCCCACCTTTCCCCGTCTCACTTTGTATGCGTCTCTGTCGTCGGTATCCCACGTCTCCAGAATACCGGCCCAGCGCTCCTTTTTCTTCGGGGCGAAAAATCCTCCCCGCTCGATCTCCTGCATGTTTGCGAAGGATCCGTACGCGACGGCCTCCTCCAACACATCATCCGAAACTTCGATCTCTAAAAAATCGATCAATCTTTTTATTTCAGCGATTGTATCTCTTTGCAAATCCTCATACTTAAGAAGCAATGCCTCTTTGTGGTCATACCTGAATCCTTCCATAGTGTTCATAAAATTGAGAAGATTGTCCAGATACTCCGATCTTACAAACTCCGATAGACTTTTTTCGGATACAGCCTGAGATTTTACGCGTTTTGTGAGTTGAAAATAATTGGACACCATAATATCCCTGGGGTCTCTCACCAAAAGGACGATTTTTTTGTCTTCGATGCACCGGACCTTATCGCGCGGCTTCAACCAGTACAGTTCGTCCGACCTCAGGTGCGTAAACAGGATCTTCGGAATTCGATCGTTCTTTCGGGACATCTCGAAAAATTCATACGACACAGTCCACACATTTTTAAAATAAAGCTCCTGCCGACCCAGAAGTTTATTGAACACGACATTCAAGATGAATCGCACCCACGTCCGGCCTGCTTTCGGGTGTGATATGATGAGCACGTCTGCAAACAAGGGAAGGATGAACTGCGCTCGCAGATACTGAACCGCCCTCCCCAGATCACGGATGGAAAATCTTCTCCATCGCTGGATGTTCTCTCTCATATTTCTCCTACATCTTTTGTATTCTTCTCTATCCTCTTTCCGCCTCTGAAACATGGCTTCTGATAGCTGAATTTTCGGAGGCACTTTTTATCGATCACGAGGAATTAGACTGAAGCACATGCCAAATTTTTCCGGTCATGGTGGTTTGAGGAACACGACGCTCGACCGTTAAAAAACCGGCACTTCGCCACTGAAGGCTCATGATCCGCTTCGCACCCGAGCCGGAACCGATCGCATCCAAAAATACCTCCTTCACCCTGTTCTCGTCGATGGGACCTATATTCGGATTAACGATCAAGAGGAGTTGCGGCGATCCCTTGTCCGACTCCCTCTCGACGATCTGATAATCGATGGCCGTTCCTCCAAAATGTGCGGGGAGTACCTCTTCGAGCACGGGGATGATCTCTGAATCGAAAAAAGTCATGCCCCCGCAGGTCAGCCTCTCGAAACTGCGAATTTTTTTGATATGGGTCGTCCATCCAAAACTTCCAAGGGGGCACCCACACGATCGTTTCTCGATCACGGCCTGATCGCCGAGAGATACATTGATCAACACGAAAGGGGCAGACAAAAGGAGTGAGGAAATGAGGAGTGCATTCGGAGGCAGCCCTTCGCCCTTGTCTTCCTCTTTCGGCTGAATCACTCCATGAAGGTCGTGATAGAGGTGCTGATCGTCCGGTGCATCGGGATTCAGGCATCCGTAACCGAAATTGCCCGTTTCGATCGCTCCATAACGGGTGACGGGTGCGATCCCGCATCGCTCGATCAACGCCATACGTTTCTCCGTAAGGGGTTCACCCCCGATAGAAAACTCGGAGCCTGATATATCCAGACCCTCCTCCAACGCTGCTTGACAAACACGTACGGCAGGGCCAACAAAGGTCACCAGGTGAGGCGTTTTTCCTCTATCGAGTGTCTCTCTGAGCCAACGGACGATGGGGAGGGGTCTGTTCGGAGGCACATACTCCGGAGAGGGGATCGAAACTCCACAAAGAATACCTACCCATCGCAGAATGCGGGCACTCCAGCGATAGCGGGGATGTAGGCCTGCCGTGGTGGGATCGACCTGAGAGAACCAGCGCACAGGAGGTTCGCCAAAACGGCATTGATCGAGGATCCGGACGATGTCCGTATGTCCGGGCACTCCCCAGACTGCATGGTCCCATCCCGAGCCGCCGCGGTGCCAGAGAGCTAAAAAATGATTGACGTTTCGTTCACGGACAAAATCCATATCGATGGGGACGGGAGTGCTCTCCCCTCCGCTTCCGCTCGTCTGTGCCTGCAGATAGGGAGTGCACAGAGGATTTCGGAGGAGACCGGGGTCGACCTCTATAATGTGTCCGTTCCGAACGACAGGCTTCCGGCCTTTGAATTCATCTATGGTGAGATATACACCCTGCCGGAAAAGCACCTGAAGTGCACCTTCAAGGCCCTCGTCGTCGAGCAGCCGTTCGAGGTCTCCATATTCACAACCCGCAAGTTCGAACATTTTGAGATACGGACTTTTTGGATTTTCATATACGGCTCGCTGGATGAGTTCGAGAAAATTGGACTCTTTGTTGAGTAAGCGACGCTCCAGGATATTTTTAGCGCGTTCGATATCGAGGGGATTGCGAAGGATGGCGGGTAATCCACGGATCAAGCGTACCCCTCCCGAGACATCATTCGAAGTGATCCAACTACGCAGCCCAACGCTCATTCAATTGCTTTTATCACAGCCTCATCCTTCAGTCAAATGATCAGAAAAGGAAAAGGGGACAGGCTGCTTTTTTAATTACCCCAGTAAAAAGTAGCCTGTCCCCTTTTTTGTAAGGACTGCTTCTCAGGCATACCCACCCTCACACCGTTCGGGGAACAGACCCTGCATCGGTCAACTCGGTCAGCAAATCCCTCAGGAAAAAGATTATCCGGCGTCTTTAAGCTCCCGCGGAAAGTATTTAT
>JASFEP010000432.1:0-3658 GCA_050124775.1 Candidatus Aminicenantota bacterium | reverse complement strand
CAACATTGAGTTGATCGGTGTATCAAATTTCTATCAGCAGAGAGAAAAATGAAAAATAGAACTCACACAAAAACTGTCATTGCCGTAATCCTAGTGTTTTTTGTTGCGTCTTTTGTCCGTCCTCAAACTGAGGGAAAAATCAGTGCGACTCTGAAGAGAATGGTTCAAAACCAGGGCGAACAGACACGGTTTTCCGTGTGGATTTTTTTCAAGGATAAAGGTCAAGGGCTCGACAAAAAAATGATGACCGTTCAGTCCACCCTGAATCCTCGGGCTTTAACGCGCCGTATGAAGCACCTCGAATACACGCCTATCGTCGACGAATACGATGTGCCTGTCGAGGACGAATATGTTCAGAGCGTTCGATCCCACGCCATTCGGATCCGGCACGAATCGCGATGGTTGAACGCAGTATCCGCAGAAGTTTATGGGTCCGCACTGTACAGAATTGCGGACCTCGATTTTGTCGAAAAGATCGATCGTGTCCGGTCTTTTTATTTTCGTGAACCTGACCCTATTCGAACACAATCGACAGCGAAACCGTCGGTAGTCGCAGGACCTCATGCATTCGATTATGGCCCGTCCTTCAACCAGCTCACTCAAATCAATGTGCCGGCCCTCCATGACCTCGGGTACAGCGGCAAAGGCATTTTGATCTGCATGCTGGATACCGGTTTTAAAAACTTCACTCACCAGGCCCTGGATCATCTCGATATTCAAGCCACATGGGATTTTGTGAACGACGATCCCAATGTTTTCGACGAGGACGGCCAGATGGGCATCGGAAATCATGGAACGCAAACCTTGGGAACAATCGGTGGTTTCTATCCGGGCGAATTGATCGGCCCGGCTTATGGGGCCAGTTATATCCTTGGAAAAACTGAGAACACCGAGTGGGAACGCCACATCGAAGAAGACCATTGGGTGGCTGGAGCGGAATGGGCAGACACCCTCGGTGCCGACATCATCAGCAGTTCCCTTGGCTATCGCTATGAATTTACTCATGGGGAAGAGAACTATACGTCAGAAGACATGGACGGGGAGACGGCTATCGTAACCCAGGGTGCGAATATTGCAGCCAGCCGGGGCATCCTGATCGTGAACTCGGCCGGAAATGAAGGCCCCGCACTTCCCGGTGAAAACACGATTATCGCGCCCGCCGACAGCCCCAATGTCCTTGCTGCCGGTGCAGTCCTCCCCAGTGGGTTACGTGTAGATTTTAGCTCTGTGGGGCCAACGGCAGACGGCCGCATCAAGCCCGATGTGATGGCTCAAGGATACTATGTCTATACGGTGGAGATAGGTGGACAAAGCATTTATGATTCTGTAGATGGCACTTCTTTTGCCTGTCCTTTGGTGGCAGGGGTTTCTGCACTTATCCTGGAAATCAATCCCACATGGACCAACTATGACATTATGAAAGCGATAAAATCTACGGCTGACAATTTCTCGAGCCCCGATAATGAATACGGATATGGGATCGTCGATGCCTATGGAGCCGCTTTTTACGGAGAAAAAAAGTTATATCCGCCTAAGTCTCTGGCTGTAGAAAGGATTGCGAACGATTATATTTTTTTCTCGCAGTACATCGACCGCCTCACATGGAGCGGCAATCCTTTGAACGAAATTCCGGCGGCCGCTTATCGTTTGTATGCAAAAAGATCTGATATCCAGGCTGACGGATTCGTTTTAATCGCCGAAGTCGAGGCCCAAACATTTCTGTATGACAGACGAGGTCTGTTGGAAGAGGAATTATTCATTTATAAAATTACCTCTGTCAGTGATACGGGAGAGGAAAGTGATCCCATTTACGCGACATACCTCCAGTGAATCAAAGAAATTCCCGAACACAAGCGATCATGGATTGAAGAAAGGATTTTGATGATGGTAAGAATGTGCTCCAAAAGGATAGTGTTGCTTTTTATGAGTGTTATATTTGCTCATACAGCTCAAGCCACACAAATCAGCCTGGGCCTCAACTATGGATTCCGCCATGTTGAAAATGGCACCATTCAAGATACCTATGGGAACGGCACCGTTTATGTTCCTTATTTGAGATTGACTCCCTTCAAAAGCGTAGGTATAGAGATCGCTTATGAGGGCGGATACGAGCGAAGCGGTACAGTCGGTATTTTCGAGGAAAAAAGCACCCTTTCCGTAACAGGATGGGAATTTTCGGGGATTCTCTATTTGCCGATCAGCCCTTTGATCGGATACATCAAATTCGGAATGGCCTATTATACCTATGAACAGGACATCGAGAGCGAGTTTATCCGCGACCCCGTGGACGATAAAACATGGACCAATGTTTTCGGTATCGGAGCGAGCCTCATGCTGACTAAAGGGCTGTACGTTTCGGTCGAAGTCAAAACTATCCCGCTGAGAGTCAGACCATTCGACAGGGAAGTGGATCTGAGTGGCGTTCGTGTCGTCGGGGGCATCGGCTATTCCTTCAATTTTTGATGGACTCGGGATTCTCCCCGGATATCGCAAAACTACCACCGATTGACGTACTGACTCTACAGCATAAATTGCAGCAAAATATTTTGACACAATGATTTTTCTGTGATATAAATTTTTCTGCAATCATAAAAAATCGAGGTGAAAGCAGAGGGGATGGCACTCCAGATTTAAAGCGATTTGTTCTTCTTGGAGTCGATCTTCATATATTTGAGAAGGCATTCTCTCATTTTCCACTTCAATCTTTATTGGAAAGGGGGTGATGGATGGCTGGGGAGTCTTGAACGATCAGTATCTTCGTTTATTCTATGGTTTTAAGAAGGAGGGATAATGAAAAGAGCATTTAGTCTTGGGATTGTAACCATTTTTTTAGGATCGCTGTTTTTGTGCTCCGCTTTGTTGGCTGAAGAAAAAGAAATTCCTATCACCACTTCATCCAAAGAGGCATTGAAATTGTTTCTGGAGGGTCGCGACAAATGGGAGTTCGCCGAGTCCGATGCAGCAGCTAAACTTTTCGATCAAGCGATCGAAAAAGATCCTGATTTTGCCCAGGCCTATCTTTTTCGGGCGTTCACAATCGGCGGATACAATGTCATGCGTGAAAATATCGGAAAAGCCGTCCAACTGATGGATAAGGTTTCAGACGGAGAGAAACACTTGATTCACTTTATGAAAGCATACAGCGAAGGCGACGGCGCCAAGACCAAAGAGCATCTCGAGCATCTTTTAAAATTATACCCGGCTGATAAACATTTGCTGTTTTTGGGAGGATACTATTTGTTCGATTACGAGGACGAGTACGCAAAATCCATCCAGTATTTTGAAAAAGCTTTGGAAATCGACAACGCATATGGCCCTGCTTATCGAAACATCGGGTATTCACAGAGCGCTTTAAAAAATTATGAGGCCGCTGAGAAGGCATATAAGAAATTAATCGAGCTCTATCCCGATCGTGCGGATCCCTATAATTCCTATGGCTACCTCCTGATGGAAATGGGAAAGTACGATGAGTCCAATGAACAGTTCAAAAAGGCATACGACACAGATTCGTCTTACATTGTCGCTCTGGCAGGAATCAGCGACAATTATGTCTTCAAAGGGGATTATGAAAAGGCCAGGGAATACCTCCAGAAGTGGTACGAAGTCTCTCCCCATATAAACGGCAAATTCGGCGCTCTGTTCTGGAAAGCTGTAACCT
>JASFEP010000431.1:0-3696 GCA_050124775.1 Candidatus Aminicenantota bacterium | reverse complement strand
TTTTGCGATAGCAAAAAGGTGCCTGTCCCCTATTTTTTATAGCGTGGACCATTCGGGAAACGACGACAACATAAAAAAGGGGACAGGCTGCTTTATTAATTACCCCTATATAAAGTAGCCTGTCCCCTTTTTTTAAAAAGGCAAAATGCAAAAAGTCCTGCCACGACACCGACCGCATCTGCGGTCAGGTCATCCAGGCCAAAAGTCCTGTAGGGTATGAATATCTGACAGACCTCGATAAAAAAGCCATAACCCACAGCGATCAGACCGACGAGGATGTAGGGAATCTTACCGTCTCGAGCCTTGTTAAATCCTATACACAAAAGCCAGGCCAAAAGCCCGAAGCCTATAAAATGGAATGTGTAATCTGAAAAGATAACGGCAAACAGACCGCTCTTTCGCTGTAATCTTATCAGACTGGAAGGCGGGATGGACATCAATCCTAGAAGCATAATCGCGTATACATAAAAGGGAAGGAAGGGAGACCTCTTCATCACTCGCGCCAATTTTTTGCTTCTATACCTGATTCCTATTTTCTATATTCCCGGAGATGCTTCTTTCTTTTTCTATTCCTTATGATCCTTTATCTTTTTGTCGAAGAGATCCCAATCGATGCGGAATTGGTGTGATTGCATGGCCTTTTTCACTTTTTCTTTGTATTCTTTGGACATAAAATAATGCTTCAAGCTTTTGTTCATAGGGTAGATCTGCTCTTCGGCCTTCCACTCATAAACGCGCCCTTCCCCGTCCTTCAAACAGTTGAGATGGACCACCCAGGCCAATTTATGGAATGGGATTCCTCTAAACGTCTTACGGATGGCTAAAACTTCACCCCTTTTTTCCGGCCGCAAAAACCTGAACAAGCGCATAAACAGAAGCGCGTTGTGAAAATAACAGGGAAAGGCCATGATCCCATCATCGTTGTTGATAAACGCCAGATAAGCAAAAATATCCAGGATCTTTGTCCCAAGCTTCAACCCGGGGTATTTCTGACCCGGAAGCGCCGGCCTCTCGGGCGTGAACTCGAGGAGAGGATTCTGAAGGGTCAGCCACTCCAAAAACAGCATTTTAAACGCCGAATGGGATGTTGCCTCTGCCATCCTTCCCTTGGGGTGAAAGATCGTCTCCCTCAGCTTTAGGTCGACGACCATATTGTCCACTCCCTTTTCCTTGTAGAATATCTGAAACCTCTGGAGGGGAGGAAATTCCGAAGAATCCAGAGCAAACACTATGGGCCAGAGTTTTTTCCTCTTGGCATCCCTTATGAAGTTTCTTTTATTGAGAACCGCCCGGATTGCAGCCATGGTGTATTTCCCGAGAAAAAGCTCCGTGCCTTTTTTCTCGACCAGGTCTCCAAAGATGTCCCCCTCTTCGAGAAGAACAGAGGAATCACCGGATATTCCTTCTCTGGATTGAACAGGCTTCTTTTTCATTTCAAAAGTTCCCGATATGAAGTGTCCATTCTAGTGTAATTTCCCCCTAAATTCAACTAAAAATGAGGATTAGGAGGGATAGCACAAAATGGGGACAGGCTACTTTTTACAGGGGTAACTAAAAAAGTAGCCTGTCCCCTTTTTTCAGGTGAAATGTTACGGACCGCCCAAGATACGATGATTAGACGCAACTCCGCTTGGTCACTCGACTAAACTCTATGGTGATGTCTGGAAGGCCAGGAAATACAAAAAAACAAAAAAAATCAGTGGCTCAACTCGGTAAAAACAGCTCGCAAGAATGCGAAGATTGCACCCTCGATATCGAGGAGGTCATCCTCAAATTCTGGCCTCAGATCCGCTACCGTGTCATAAAGTCTCTAGGTTACCACAATCCCGAATGGGAAGACACAGCGAGCGAGATCCTTCTGAGTGTGGTTGAATCCTTAAAAAAGGAAAGATTCAGGGAAGAAAGCTCGATCGGCACATTCATCTATTCCATAACCAGCAACAAAATCGTCGATGCCATAAGAAAAAAAGGAAAGGCGATGCCTACAGTACAGGAGCCCGAGAAATTCCTCGATCCTCAGGATCATATCGAGCAGAAAGAACGATCCATCTATGTGGCGGATCTGATAAAGACATTGAAGCCCAAACATGCCGATATGCTCTATCTCTATTACTACATAGACCTCTCACAGATCCAGATCGCCCGAATATTCGGACTCTCATCCCGACGAGTCCACACTATACTGAATGATGCCAAGCAATCTCTGAGGAAGCTTATCGAGTCGTCTTGACCTTTTGAATATTCTGCCGTAAATTATGCTAAAGGTGCTTAAATTGGCAAAAAAAATTACCCTCTTACTTTTTTGTGTGCTGTTTACTCTTTGTGCTCTTTTGCGTTCTCAAGAAAAAAAAGTCACTGTCATTGCCGACAAAGCCCCCATCTATGCCGAAGCCAGCGATAAAAGCCATAGGATCGAATCGGTAAAAAAGGGGACCGTTCTCTCTCTGTTCGTCCAGGAGAAAAAAGATACAGAGTGGCTTTACATTACATTTTACTCCAATAGATACAAGGGGAAAGCGACAGGCTTCATACGATCATCATTGGTGGTCTACGGAGAAGAATTGCCCGAAGAGCAAACAGTGGAAGAAGCAAAGCCCGGAGAGGACGTGTCGCAACCCAGGAGGGATAAAGAGAAAGAACCTCAAGAGCTCCCCTCGTTGGAGGAAGCCTTCGCTCCAAAAAAAGCCGAAGAGATAGAGGTAGAAAGGAAAAAACCTGAAGAGCCACAAGAGGTGCTGGTTGAAGAAAAGCCTGATACAACACCTCCAGAGGCAGATGTGCCGGAAAAACCAGAGGTGGAATTAAAGCCTGAAATTATTACAACGACGAAGCTGGCGGATGTGGATGTGCCCGAAAGCCGAAAAATCTCCGAGCCTGAATTTGAAAAGTCGGAGGAATCCACGGTCTATGCCATGGTCCAGAGAGAATTCCCGCCGCCTCCTGATAGAGATATCAAACCTGAAGCTGTCGTTCAGGAGGAAAAGCCTCTTGAAGAGGAGCCTTATAAAGTCGAAGTTGAAGAGCCAAAGCCTGTCCAAGAGCCTGAGCGGGAGACCGAACCGAAAACTGTGCAGGTGCCTATAACGGAGACTGTGCAAGAACCAGAGTCAGAGACTGGGCAGAAGCCTGAGGCAAAGACTGTGCCGGAGACAGAAGTGGAGATTGTTCCAGAGGCCTTTCCGGAGACCAAGCCGGAAACAGCGCCTGAGACTGAGAAAAAGGCTGCCGAAGCCTCAGAGGAAGAGGCTCCGCCTCCTCTAGCCAAAGCGGAAGAGGCTAAAGAAGCAATAGAACCCCAAAAGCCTTCTCTGCCAGAAATTGAAAGCCCGGAGGAAGCGAAGGAGACGGCTACGGAAAAAGAAGAAGTGAAAAAGGAGGCCGCAGAAAAAGCAGAGCCCGAAGAGGATACTCAGGTCATAAAACCTCCTGCCCAAGAGTTCCCTCCAAAGGACATCATCGCACTCCCCACGCCTGCCCCCAAAAGAAGCTTATTGACCATGGGCTTCGGTTACGGACCTTCCCTGGGGGGATTGGGGACATTCCTTCAACTCAACACGACGTCCGGCTTTGCCATCCATGCGGGTGTGGGATACTACCCTGCCACGGCTTACTATTCTCAATATGATTGGCTCAAGAACGAGGTGCTCTACAGCGCGGGGATCAAGTATTATCTTCCCTTCGGAGATCATAGGTGGC
>JASFEP010000430.1:0-3699 GCA_050124775.1 Candidatus Aminicenantota bacterium | reverse complement strand
CTGGCAACGGCGATGGCGATCTACAAAACCATCAAAGATCTAACAGCTAAAAAAGAACAGGAGGTCCCCCCACAACCCATACAAAAAAAATCGGTGATCTTCTCCACTTTCCTGCGGAGCAGCCCCGATGGCCAGGTTTACAAAGCCAAAGCCAAGATCTCCCTTCGAATCCGTAGATGATGGTGGCCAGCCGCCCGAACCGATCCTTTTTTACACAGGGAAAGACTTCGAAATGATGGGAGTTCACCTTCATATGGAAATGCTTGCTCTTCGTTTGATTTATTGACTGTCGCATGTTATAGCTATTGACAAGAATCAGCTTACAATTAAAATTTTTATACTTTTTGGAGAGGAGCGATCATGAGCATCCCATCCTTACCAGGAAAAAATGTCGAAGTCCCGGAGATCCCCTACAAGGACAGGATCGTCCTTTCCGCAAAAAACTCGGCTTTGATCATCGTCGATATGCAGAACGATTTTGTCAAACCCGGGGGGAATCTGATGGTTCCAGCGGCTGCCGCAACCATACCGAGGATCCAAAAACTTTTGCGATCGGCTCGGGAGGCACAAGTCCCTATCGCTTACACTCAAGACACAACATTCGAGGGCGATCCGGAGTTCGACATCTGGCCCGAGCACTGCAAGATTCACACTTGGGGATGGGACATCATCCCAGAGTTAGAGCCCCAAAAGGGCGATCTGGTCTGCCAGAAAAGCCGGTACGATGGGTTTTACGGAACGTGGCTCGAGCACTTCCTGAGTTACGTATGGGAGGTGAAACACCTGATCATCGTGGGCACCGTATCGAACATTTGCGTGCTACACACAGCAGCGGCTGCTGGCTTGCGATGGTTCCATGTGGTCGTTCCCGCGGATGGGATATCGGCACTCACAGAATTCGATCAAGCGCTCACCCTGCGGCAGGTATCTTCGCTTTACTCGGGCGATGTCTTAAAAGCGACAGTCGATATTCGATTCGAATGAACAGACCTCCGTGCGGACTGTGTAGGAATGACCGCTGAAGGACGAATTCTTTGATGAAAAGCCACTTCCCAAAGGAGATTTCTTCGTGACACAAATGAAAGGCCAGGCCCTGTTCACCGACCTCTATGAGCTGACAATGGCGGCCTCATACTTCGAGCACGAAATGATGGAGCCTGCATGTTTCAGCCTGTTCGTTCGCAATTATCCCCCCCATCGCAGCTACTTCGTTTCTGCAGGATTGGCTGAAGTCCTCGAATACCTCGAAGCGCTGTCATTTAGGCCCGAGGACCTGGAATATCTGGAAAAAACGCGGCTTTTCAAAAGCAATTTTCTCTCTTATCTCGAAAACTTCAAATTCACAGGAGATGTCTTTGCCATCCCTGAAGGAAGGCTTTTCTTCGTCAACGAACCCATCCTCGAGGTCACGGCGCCCATGATCGAGGCGCAGATCATCGAAACCTTCATCATCAACGCCATAAACTTCCAGTCGATGATCGCAACAAAAGCATCCCGTGCATTCCACGCAGCACAGGGGCGTCCGCTTGTAGATTTTGCACTTCGCCGCACACAAGCTGCTGACGCAGGGATGAAAGTCGCCCGAGCGAGTTTCATCGGCGGCTTCATCGGTACGAGCAATGTGCTTGCGGGAAAACAATTCGGGATCCCTGTCTACGGGACGATGGCCCATTCCTTCGTCACCAGCTTTGAAAAAGAGATCGATGCCTTCCGGGCCTATGTCCGAACATTTCCCGATAATGCCGTTCTCCTCGTCGACACATACGACACTCTTTCCGGCACCCAGAATGCCGCTCGAGTGGGTCAAGAGATTGCCCGGAGAGGAGAGACATTGAGAGGCGTTCGTCTCGACAGTGGAGATATGGTGCGACTCAGTCGAGAAGTCCGGAAGATTCTCAAAGAAGCAGGCCTCCCAAACACACACATCTTCGCCAGCGGCGCCTTCGACGAATACAAGATCCAAAGGGTGCTCAGCCAAGGAGCAGACATCGACTCTTTCGGCGTGGGAACGAAAATGGGCGTATCGGCCGACGCCCCCTATCTTGATATGGCCTACAAGCTCGTCAAATATCAAAGGCGACCTGTCCTCAAGCTCAGTCCCGGAAAAGCGACTCTCACTTCTGATAAACAGTTGTTTCGTTTTTCCAGCCCCGATCACCGTTTGGAAAAAGACACGATCGGCATACGGGATGATGATTTCGAAGGAGCGGAACCTCTATTGAACAAAGTGATGGACAAGGGCAAAAGCATTTCCTCCTCGCCGTCTTTGCCTGAGATCCAAAAAATTTTTACTGAGGAATTTCAGAAGCTCGAAGACAGGTACAAATCTACGGAAGATGTCCTCGAGGACTATCCTGTCGATATATCCCCTCGACTCCAGAAGCTTCAAACAGAAACGATCCAAAAGATCAAAAACGAGGAGCTGGGAAAATAGAGCGTGGAATTATGCCCTGGCCATTTTCTTAATCAGTTCCAGAGTGGCCCTACAATCACCCAGGGCCGTGTGGTCTCCGGATTCCAGTTTTTGCCACTTGTATCCGCCGTATGGCCACAGCTCTCCCACCCAAGCAGAGTACATCAGCATGGCACAATCCACCTGGTCGAGGTTCAGACCTATCGGCAAAAGCCCGTGTTTAGCCAATGACTGCCGTATGAGCCGCAGGTCGAACTGCGCGTTATAGACCACGATCGTTTTTCCTCCGATGATCTTTTCGATCTTTTCATAAACCTCTGGAAATAGAGGGGCGTTCTTGACATCTTCGTTAGTGATCCCATGGATTGCAGTGGCGTCCAAGGGGATAGGCTGAGTGGGCCTTACCAGGGTATTCAGAAGAACTTCGGCGTCATAAGAAAGGATCGCAACTTGTACGATCTCATCATGATTGAACGTCCCTGTGGTCTCTGTGTCCAGGATCACCCAATCCGCGCGCTGCAATAGGTTCCGCGCCCAGTCCACAACGCGTTCTCTATCGCTGTCTGTCATCCCTTCTTTTGTCCTCCCCGGTTTGGATCCTCAACCAACGGCCGATTTGCCATCGAGGTCTAAGCGTATAACAGGAAGACCAACAGGTCAAGAATCAAAGAGTGCTTGCAGGGGGCCCAAGACCGCTATGGCATGAATTTTCGCCGCTTTGATAAGTGCCCCAACTGAGTGGTTGAGAAAATCGCAAGAAAAGCAAGGGAGGGTGACTTTTCCATAAAGGAGATAGGAGCAAAGCTCCCAAATCCCAGCGAGGTCTCTGCGCCAGGGAAACCGAGCGTGTTCCCGAACCAACGATTGGGATACTCGCATATCATTCATCGCGGCTTTTGGGAGTCAAAGGATGTCTTACAAAAATTTGACATCTCCCTATTTCAATGTTATATCAAATTGAACCTCAATGGATTCCTACGGTTGGCTCTCGATACTCCCGCCGCTTCTAGCTATTTTTCTGGCCATCAAAACCAAACATGTTTACATATCGCTCACTTTGGGGATCTGGCTGGGCTGGACCATCATCCACGGTTGGAATCCCCTCTCAGGGATCATCCAGACAGTCAACGCTTTGGTCGGTGTTTTTGCGAACGCCGATAGCACACGAGTAATCCTCTTCAGCGCCATGATCGGGGCGATCATCACCTTCACACAGTATTCCGGGGGGATGAAGGGTTTTGTCAACTGGGTCGTGGGGAGAGGATGGGTAAAAACCCGAAAAAGAG
>JASFEP010000429.1:0-3726 GCA_050124775.1 Candidatus Aminicenantota bacterium | reverse complement strand
TGTTCGTTCCGCAAAGGGCAACTCCTCTCCAGACTAGAGGATGTACGGTCGGTACAGGGGGGTTCATGAACGGGGGGACAAAAAGACGTGCGCCTGTGGAACCCATCTGATGCTCGTCGATGTGGATCTGGGGTATCCAGTCGTGGTAGAGAACCTTGGTGACGGCGCGGGTCTCTGGGAGGTTGAACATGAACCAGTCGCGATTGTTATCATGGCCGGCATAGTGGTGGTACAACCAAGGCATGGAACCCCCTTCGTATTTTGTACCTACGTATTTTCTGAACCACTCGGTCACCATCTGATGGCCGTCCGGATTGATATGGGGTGACAGGAGAACGATCACATCTTTGAGGACTTCATCCGCGTCGAAGGGGGTTTTTCCCGTGACGAGGTTATAAGCGAATTCCAGGGACATTTGGGAGGCTCCGATCTCTGTGGCATGCTGAGAGCAGGTGATGCAGAGGATCGCTTTGCCCTCCTTGGCCAGCTGTCTGGCCTCCTCCGGATTCAAGTCTCGTGCATCACGCAGTCTTTTTGCGATGGCCCTGAATTCATCCAGTTTGGCCATGTTCTCTTCATGCGTGATCACAGCCAATATCATGGGCTTTTTCAACACCGATTCACCGATGTTCCAAACTTTGATCCTCTCCGATTCGGCATCGAGCTTGTTGAAATACTCGTAGATCTGGTTGTAATCGGCGAGTTTGCGGTCGGCACCGACTTTGTGGCCCAGAAACTCCTCAGGAGATGTCTGTGCCAGCAGGTGAGAAGAAAATACAAACAGGATTATAAGACCGATAGAAAATGTCTTTTTGCTCACACTGTCCTCCTTTTTGTTCATACTAAAGAAGATTTTCTATCACCACGCCTCTTGGAAGTCAAGAATAAATTGCGGGCAGGGAGGTATACCTCGATCTAAGGCAAGAGGAAAACAAATTGTTTAGCGTCTAGATTGACGGAGCAAGATGAGACGCAGCAGTTGCATTGCAGCCATCGCTGTAGCCGCCACATAGGTCAGAGCTGCAGCCTTGAGAACGCGGCTGGCTCCGTTCAACTCATCCTGTTTGAGGTATGCCCCTTCCCTGAGGAGATCGAGGGCGCGTTTGGAAGCATTGAATTCGACCGGGAGCGTAAGGATGCTAAACACGACTGCTGCCCCAAAAAGCAAAATCCCTATATCCATTAATATACTGGGTCCTTGCCGGCTAAACAGGAAACCTACGAAGAAAAGAGGGAAGGCCAGAGTGGAGCCAAAGCTGGATACAGGATAGATGGCGTTTCGAATGTGAAGGGGGAAATATCCAGTATGATGCTGCAGGGCATGGCCCGTTTCGTGGGCTGCGATCCCGATCGCTGCCAGAGAGTTGCTTCCGAACACCCCTTCAGATAGCCGAAGGACGCGTTTTCTAGGGTCATAGTGATCTGTGAGCTTTCCTCGTGTTCGTTCCACTTTGACTTCATCGGCATCGTAAGATCGAAGGATCCGTTGCGACACTTCTGCTCCTGAGAGGCGGGAAGACGCAAAAACAGTGCTGTACTTTTTGTATGTGTTGCGGACCTTCTGTTGAGCATAGAGCGCCAGAATAAGGGGCGGGATTAAAAGAAAAATTGTATAGTCCCAAAAAAACATGTATCTTTCTCCAATCAAATGATAGCAATTTTGTTGATGTGCGTAAAGATGTTCTCTATAGAAGGGGCAGAAGTCGCCTTCCGGAGTACAATTTACCGGTGGAATGCACGACTAAACTTGGTCGATAAGCATACGAGCTCTTAAAGAATCAAGGACCATGCTTTGTCCCATTGTTTTTAACTGATCTCGGCCGCTTATCTTCTTTATTTTATTGACAAACTAGCCATATAAAGTTAGGATTTTCAGGGTGAAACATGAGAAAAGTTAACCGGATGACAAAAACAGGTCTGATACTCGTATTGGTGTGTTTTGTCTGTGCACCTTCGGCATGGCCTCAAGAGCAAGAGCCTCAGATAGAACTCCCCGAAACCGTTAAGAAAGACACATTGTCGGGAAAGCTGCAGATCGGTATCCACTATGGCCCATGGACGCTCAAGCCGTTTTCCAACTATTTCGAAGACGACCTTCTTAATGAAATCAGCAAAGAGATCAGGGAGCGTGTGAATAATGCCATTTTCGGCAGCATCCCTTGGGGAGATAAGGTCACCGATTATGATGACGAGCTTGATTTCAGCACGAGCGGCCACAACATCGGTCTCGAGATAAGATTTTACCCCAAAGGGCCGGAAGGATCCTTCAGTCTCGGGTTATCGGTGGAGCGAACAAAAATAAAGATCAAGGCCGAAGGCCCCGTCAATCAATACTATATCCTGGGAGCATCTTCCAGTGTGGATGGATTGGGATACATCACAACGGATCCCCTGACAGTCAATTTGAGTTTCCGCTGGGACACGAGTCCGTCTTGGAGGGTCTCTCCCTATTTTGTCGTAGGTTTTGGATTGGCCAAACTTATCGGCGAAGTTGGCTATCAGTGGACCGGAACCTATCAGTACCAAAATATCATCGAGCAGACTGACGGATCTGATATCTTGACATTGGAGGAGGTTGAGTGGGAGATCGAAGAAAATATCCCCAACATATTCTATCTTTTCCAATTAAATATTGGGGTACGAGCTCGGATTACACCTAATTTTTTCCTCAACGGCGAGATCGGATTCTGGAACGGTATGGTGTTTCGTGCCGGTGTGGCATACGGGTTTTAGTTTTGTATAGATTTGAGTCAGGGTATTCGTTTTCCAAGGAACATCCTGGAGTGCCTCGAGGTGTTCTTGCTTACTCAGACCGTGCTAGATGGGGAGTTAGCGGCGCCCTGTAACCTACAATCCGCTACAGTAGGGTCGAATTCCTTACCGAGGCTGGACTTTTTCTGTTTAGTGTCTGCGTAAGTGGTGATGACGGTATGGGTCCTGCGCAAAGAACGCTCTGTAAACCCCGTCAGGACCGGGAGGTAGCAGCGGTAGCAGGGTCGTCTCTTGTGCTGCAGGTTAGCCTTGCCAGAGCTAACTGCGCAGATAACGCAGGGGAAGGACTGTCGGAGTAAGGTGCACGGTCTATATTGAATAATTATATCAGAGGAGAGTTTGATCATGAAGGTTAATAAGGCTTTGATTTTGTTTGCATGTTTCCTTTGTCTTGGTGCATTTCTCTTTTCCCAGGCCCAAAAACAGGTCGATCCAGTGAATTGGCGGGAATTGATCCCCTTTCTCATGGATATTCCCGGATTCGAAGCCGAAGGAAAACCGGAAGGATCGACCATGACTATGGGCAATTACAAAGTCTCTCAAGCGGAGAGAGAGTATTCTTCAGGAGAGAAGGAGCTCCGCATAACGATCATCGATGGCGCTTATGCTCAAATGGCTTATGCCGGCATCAAAATGGCTATGAACTTTGAAATGGATACTTCGGAAGAATACGTGAAGAAAGTTACGATCAAAGGATTTCCCGGCATCGAGAAGTACGAATATGAGGATAAAGATGGGCAAGTCATGCTTCTCGTAGCGGATAGATTTGTCGTTCAACTGGAGGAAGAAAACATCCCCGATACGACTGAATTGAAGCAAATTGCGGAAAAGCTGGATCTGGAGGGGCTGGCAAAATTGGCCGAATAAGAGCTTCCGGCTCGTGCGGACAATAGACACCACGATTTTATTCGCTATCACGAGCTGAGTAATTGGTGGGCATATTCGATTCGTTGG
>JASFEP010000428.1:0-3728 GCA_050124775.1 Candidatus Aminicenantota bacterium | reverse complement strand
CGTGGACAACGGTTCTTCGGACGGTTCGCAGGCTGCGATATCCAAGGCTTATCCTGATGTTGCGCTTATCGAAAACGAAAAAAACAAAGGTTACGTCCGCGCTGTCAATCAGGGCATAGAGCATGGACTTGCCGGAGGTGTGAGCTATATCTGGATTTGCAACAACGACATCGTCGTGGATGAAGATACACTCGTCCAACTTGTCACAATCGGTGAGAGAGATCCACAGATCGGGGTGGTCGCTCCGGTTATCTATTCCTACAAAGAGCCGGAGAAAATAGACAATGCCGGCTATAAGATCAATTTTTGGACAGGCCGGCTTAAGAAACTGAAATATCAAGAAGATGTTTTTCCTGATGGACCATCAAATATGCGCGATGTGGAATCGAACCTGGGGTGTGCGAACATCATCAAGACCAGTTTAATCCGAAAGATAGGGATGTTTAGGTCCATATACAATATCTATTTCGAAGAAACAGACTTTAATGTCCGGACCAGGAGATCTGGTCGACGTGTGGTCATCGCCCGGAAGGCAAAAGTCTGGCACAAAACAGCTGCCACAATGGATAAATTCCTTTTTCGACGTGCCTATTTGCTCCTGCGGAATCTCTTCATATTCGAGATACTGAACGCTCGACTGGGACATCTGATGGTCTTCATTCCCTACTACTTCTTGATCCATATCCCGTATTTTATCATTCACGGATCCTATTACGGCCTCAAGGTCAAGTGGGATAGAAAGTTATTGAGATGATCAATATCGCACAAAAAATAAAACTCGCTGCTGGATTGCTATCGGGGAATCGGGCAAAAAACGGGCCTTTTTATGTCGACATCGACTTGACTGAACGCTGCAACCTGAATTGCCTGGGATGTGCTTACCATAACGTCGATAATAAACTGATCTGGGAACAAAAAGATGTGCCCCAAGATATCCCTATGGATCTTTTCAAAAGGATATGCACCGAACTGAAGAATATGGGAACACATACCCTCATTTTTCAAGGCACAGGAGAACCTTTTCTCCATCCACACCTAATTGAATGTGTGCATATCGGAAAAGAGCTTGGATTTTTTATTATTCTCTATACAAATGGCACACTCCTCAGCAGGGATATCATCCGAGAGCTCTCGGAAGAACACCTGGACAGGCTGAAGATCTCCCTGTGGGCGACTTCCAGAGAACAATTTGCCCAAAATTACCCCGGGACAAATCCTGCGGTCTTCCAAAAAGTCTTGGATGGACTGCAACAATTGGGAAAACTAAGAGCTGCAAGGGAAAGCTTTTTATTCGAAGTCCAAACCCACTTCATCATCAACACGACCAATTATTTCTCTGTCGATGAGATGATCGACTTGGCCGAATTGGCAGGGAGTTGCTCAATTTCTTTTTCTCCGATGGTCAACCTGCGTAAAGAATTGGATCCTTTGATCCTCTCATCCCGACAGATCAACCAGTTTCAAAAATCTCTCCGCCATGCCCAAAAAAGAATAGAATCGTTGAACATCGAGCCCAATATCGATGAAATTACCCTAAGGTACAATTTGGGCCCATCGGTCTGGAAATCGCTTCCTTGCTATGTCACTTGGTATCACTCAAGAGTAAGAGCGGATGGAACGATACAGCCATGTGGACGGTGTTTCACTGACGTTCAATTCGGAAACGTACACACAAAGTCATTCCAAGAGATCTGGAACGGCTCCCCGATGCGTGAATTTCGCGCAAAAACAAGAACGACAGAGGGGCTTGCTTCTTTACAAGGGTCATGCAGCTGTCGGTACTGCTGTTTTGTCAAAGATAACCATAAAATCCATAATGTCATGAAATGGCTGTCTCCTTTCTCTGCAAGGGAGAACAAAAAATATCATGATGCACAATGAAAATAACGCACTCCAGGTGTCTCTCATCGTGGGAGTGAACGAGGAGGAAAGACCGGAGCTTCTTTATCGATTTTTGGAATCGGTGAAAGGCCTCGATGACGAGATTCTCCATGAAACGATCGTGGTCGCACAAAAAGATGCGCAAAGGGAAGCGCTATTCCAGGAAAAGTATCCTTGGGTACGGCTTATTCAAGAAGGAGGAATGATCCCTGGAGGGTATTTCCGCAATATTGGCGTTCAACACGCCTCGGGAAAATTCCTGGCATTTTTCGAAGATCACGTCATCATCCATGCCAATTATCTTAAAAACCTCATGGCCGCTCTGGATAGAGGGTATGACATCGTAGGAGGCTCTGTCGCTAACGGAAATCCTGAAAGTATATCCAGTTGGGTCCAGTATTTCTGCGAATACCATAAATGGCTTCCCTGCTTGAAGGGAGGACTGCGGGATGACCTGCCGGGCTCCAATTTTGTCTGCCGAAAACAAGTTTTACAAAAACTCGGATCTTTCTCGGAGGAGCGATTCAAACTCGAATCTCATTTCTTCGCTAAAGCAAAAAAGCATGGATTTACTCTCTATTTTGCGCCTGATATCCGTACCAGCCACTTCAATGAAAGAAGGGCCTTGTTTTTTAGCAGAAAGCGTTTTCAGTACGGACGTTTGTACGCAGCGCGGAGAGAATTTCCGCTGCCAAAACGCCTCCTGTACACGTGCCTTTCTCCCCTGATAGCCGTTCTGGAATATCTGAGAATTCTCAATCACGCGATGTGCGGCAAGACATATTTGAAAAAATTTTTCCTGTGTACCCCGCAGCTTCTTTTCACTCTCTTCATATGGATGGGTGGCGAGTGTATGGGATATTTATTTGGAGCCGATGCCGAATAACACGGACGACCCGAAACTCTCGGTTATTGTTGCGTCCTACAACTCCAGAACAACCATAGAGAAATGCCTCCGTTCATTGTTCCGACAAAAAACATCTCAAACCTATGAGGTTATCGTTGTGGACAGCTCTCAGGATGGGACCGGGGATTTGATCAAGAGCAAATTTCCGGAGGTCAGGTTATATGCATTTCCAGAAAGAAAATACGTCGGGACCGCACGCAACCTAGGGATAGAACTCGCTCGAGGAGACATCATCGCCCTCACCGACGCAGACTGCACTGCCAGTGAAACCTGGATCGAGGAGATTTTTAAGTCTCATCGTTCACCCCATCCCGCTGTAGGCGGTGCCATCGCCAACGGCAATCCGAAGAATTACGTGGGTTGGGCGGCTTATTTTTGCGAATTCAGCGCATGGATCCCCTCCCAACGCTCCGGCTGGAAAATGGATATTGCAGGTGCGAATATGTCCTATAAAAGAGAACTTTTTGAAGAGTTCGGAAAGTTCATCGTGGGAACTTACTGCTCGGACACAGAATTTCATTGGAGACTCCACAAACGGGGTCTCCGCTTACGATTCGAACCGTCTATCCTCGTGAATCATCAGAACATCGAACACTTCGGACGATTGATGCGGCACGAATATCTCCACGGAAAAAATTTCGCGACTGTTCGCGTTAAAGCGAAGCACTTTTCGAAAACAAAAAGGTTCGTTTATGTCGTCCTTTCTCCGCTTCTTCCGATAAAACTCTTTCTGGAACGAGGAATTAAGACTCTGCGCAGACCATCCTATCTTTTTCATTTTCTGCTGAGCTCACCGCTGCTTTTTCTGGCACTTCTTTCTTGGTCCCTGGGTGAGGTCTTTGGTTATGTCCGAGGATATGATGATGCGAGAAATTCTGAAGCAGCGAACAGTTAGGTAGCGCCGAAATCCGTCACGATTGAATCTCTTCCAAGAGCGATA
>JASFEP010000427.1:0-3735 GCA_050124775.1 Candidatus Aminicenantota bacterium | reverse complement strand
CAGAGGAAAAGGGGTGCGTTTCTACCGCCGATCAGCGAAACGATCCCCGGGAAGACCCACAGAAAGACGGTCACAGAGAATGCAAAGAGCACGTTTTTTTGTGCACGGGAGAGCTTGCCCCTTTGTCCTTTACTTTTCAATGATGAAAGATCGACGGGTCCCTCGGATTCGGGTGCATCCTTGATCCTGGACCTCATGTAGAAAAAAAGGAACAGATACATGGGCAAAAGCACGGTAAATCCGACGATCATCCACTGGAAAAATGTGATCCGGTAATCCGCAAGCCTCTCCAGCATGCCGATCGCTATTAGATTGGGAGGGCTTCCGATGGGAGTTCCTACTCCGCCGATTGAAGCGGCATATGCGAGTGTTAGGAGGAGAATGATGCCGAACGAAAGGTTTTTTTTGTCTTTGCCACCCGAATGGATCGCATCGAGAACTCCCAATGCGATCGGGTACATCATGGCTGTTGTGGCGGTGTTGCTAATCCACATCGAAAGGAATAGAGAGGTCAGTCCCAGCGCAAAAAGGATGCGTGTTTTTTTGTGAGCGATGGACTTCATCGACAGCACAGTGAATGCCAGTTTCTTGTCGAGCGTGTGTACACACATGGCCCGGGCCAGGACGAAACTGCCGAGAAAAAGCATGATGATCGGGTTGGCAAATGGAGCGAAAGCCTCCTTCACCGAAGATATGCCTAAAGTGGTGATGAAGATCGGGATAAGAAGTGCTGTGATGGGGATAGGGATGCACTCTGTGACCCACCAGACCACGACGAGGAGGAATACCGCCAGCAGCTTATGCGCTCGGGGATTGTCGGAGAGGAGCGGGCTGAGATAGGCGCTCAGAAAAAAGAGGGGGCCGAGAATAAAGCCTATCTTCTTTCGTGGCTCCATTTAGGATCGACTCTGATCTTGTTCTCTCGATTTTCTTGCCCAGACCAAAAGGCTATAGCCTCTCTGGAAAAATAGGAGCTTGTCCAGTTTTGAGCAGATCCAGACAACCGGATAGATAAATCCATAAAGCTTGAATAATTTCCTTTTGGCATGGAATTCTTCCTCTGTGGTCGGCCGGATCTGTCCATCCCTCAACGAAGGGGTGTGTTTCTTTGCGGAAAATTTTTTATAAAGGATATTGATGATGAGCTCCAGGAATTCCGAAAAGAACCGTGAAAACGTCTGCTGTTTCTCCACGCCGAAACAGTGCTTTTCGAGTTTTTCCTCCAGATCTTTGCTGCTATAACCCTCTCTTTTGTGACCGTAGAATTCCAATTTCAGGCCCAGAAGAGGGCGCAGTTTGTGCAGGATAAAGATCCGTCCCGTATGAGGAGTTGCCAGGACGAGCTGTCCATCTTTTTTTAGCACACGGTGGATCTCTGCCAAACAAAGATCGTCATCCTCCAGGTGTTCCAGGTAATCCAGGCTGACCACCCGGTCGAATGAGCCTGGTCTGAAGGGAAGTATTCCCGGTTCCAGCTGGATTAGGTTTGTTGTCAGCAACTCCTGGGATGTCTTCAGGTTTTCGTGATCGAGGTCTGCACTCACCCAGTATCCTCCTTTTCTGCGGAGAAAATAGCTCAGGATCCCCTGGGCGCAACCCAGGTCCAGAATGACATCCGAAGGGAGGATCTCGAGATGCTTATCGATGAGAGCGAGTTTTTCTTTCTTTTTTATGGATTTGTGGAAAATCTGCAGCTGCCAGGGTTGGTCCTTCATTAAGGAGGATTATATTTTCTTTCTCGCGAAAACACAACAATTAAGCCGATAAGGTCTATCGGAGAATATTTCCAAAACCGTGTTCAATGATACTCAGAATGTTCCGATGAGTGATTTAAAAAACACACTCAGTGATCCCAGCGGGAAAACTTCGCGCGGATGTGGGAGCTTTCCTCACATCTTCTCAGGAGGAGATGTGCTGTGCCCGTCTAACTTGTGTTACGGTTTTCTCCACCAAACAAATGGGACACTAAATTCCATAACGTGTGCTCCGGCCATCGCGGTTTTGGCGGTACGGCCTGCAAGGCTGCCTTGACTATTGAAGGTGTTCAGAATATTATGAAAATGCATGAAATACGAAAGCGTGGTCGTGGGTGCTCTGGAGACGAACTGTTACCTCTTCTACTGTCAGGAAACGCTGGAGTGTGCGGTCATCGATCCGGGAGCGGATCCTGATAAGATTTTTCGTGAGATCGCTCATAAAGATCTAAAGCCCGCACTCCTGATCAACACCCATGGCCATGTAGACCATATCGGCGCCAATCGGGATGTCAAGGATAAATTCGATATCCCTCTCTATATTCATGCCGCAGATGGTCCGATGCTCGAGAGTGTTCTTCAATCCGAGCTGAGTTTTTTCCTCGGGGCCAAAGAATCGCCACCAGCGGATAAATTCCTGGAGGAGGGGGATACGATCAAGGTCGGCAACGTCTCTCTCTCGGTAGTCCATACGCCGGGTCATTCTCCGGGAAGTGTGAGCTTGATGGGTGACGGTGTTCTTTTTTCGGGGGATACGCTTTTCTACGGAGGTGTCGGCCGCACCGACCTTCCGGGTGGTTCCTGGACGGAATTGGAGAGGTCTATTAAAGCAAAGATATTCATTTTGCCCGAAGATACCGTAGTACTCACCGGCCACGGCCCCTCGACGACCGTCGGACAGGAAAAAAGGTTCAATCCATTCATCCGATGAAAGATCACACCTTCTCATCAGAGGGGATCCGTCAAGCTTTCCTCGAGTACCTCGCCGTCGAGAAAGGCCTATCCATCAATACGATCAAATCCTATTCTCGAGACCTCGATAAGCTCTTCCTCTTTTTCCAAAAAGAAAAGGTTCCTTGGCAAAGTGCCAAAGAACCGGACCTGGTCAAGTTCATACACCATATGAGTCGTTCGGGTCTCTCTGCGCGCTCTCTTGCACGGCTCATTTCATCCATGAAATCCTTTTACAGATTTTGCATCTTGGATGGGATTCTCGAAAAAAATTCTGCGGCTAATCTCACTTCTCCAAAAAGCTGGCTCTCCCTTCCGAAGTTTCTATCTATCAAAGAGGTCGAGTCGCTTCTCCGCCAGCCCGATGAGGATGAAGCCCGTGGGGTCCGGGACAGGGCCATGCTCGAGCTCCTCTACGCCACAGGCCTCAGGGTATCGGAGCTCGTATCTCTGAGGATGAGTGACCTGAATCTCGAGGACGGATTCCTTCTTTGCCGGGGCAAGGGGGGCAAGGAGAGGATCGTGCCTCTAGGAGACTCTGCGAAGAATGCGATAATCCGGTATCTCGATGAATCTCGTGCAAGATATCTGATCAAGGACAGCGATTTTCTTTTTCTGACCTACCGGGGACAGCCGTTCACTCGGCAGGGATTTTGGAAAGTCCTCAAAAAATATGCATTGGAGGCAAAGCTTGAGGATAAGATCAGTCCCCATGTCCTTCGCCATTCATTTGCCACCCATCTCCTGGAAAGAGGAGCTGACCTCCGGTCCGTCCAGCTCATGCTCGGGCACAGCCAGATTACCACCACTCAGATCTATACCCACGTGAGCCGGAAACATTTGAGGAGTGTGTATGAGAAGTATCACCCCCGTGCTTGACCTGCTGGATTATTCGTAAAAACTGCCGATGCTTTTTTTATAAACTTCCAATTTACAATCTTATTATCGGCATTTTTTACCCTTCGGGCGAGCCGATCTCCCCACAAAGCCTTCGTTGTAGCCCCCTCGCGGTAGTTCACTACAGCTTCGG
>JASFEP010000426.1:0-3751 GCA_050124775.1 Candidatus Aminicenantota bacterium | reverse complement strand
AATCGTGTTTTTGCCGGTGCTCTTAGCTTTAAACAGTGCCGCATCTGCAAGAGTGGTGAGGTCTGTGGCCACTTTCTCGTAATAACCACTTCCTTTTTTTGGCCCAACTTCGCCTTTTTTGCCACTCTCTGAATAGGAACAGTGGGCAATTCCAAGGCTCAATGATTTATGGACAGGTGAACCTTTGGGATTAAACGTAAGCTCTGAAAAAACTTTTCTTATTCGGTCTGCAACTTTGAGCGCGGCACTCACATCAGCACCAGGAAGGATGATGGCGAATTCATCTCCGCCGAATCTCGAGGCCCAATCGCCGATCGATGAACCATTCTCATCAAACCTTGAATACCAATCCGCATCTCCATTCCTTTCCCTCCGGATATTCTTCGAGATGACACTCGCCACATCTTTGAGAAGCTCGTCCCCCTTCAGGTGATGGTAGGTATCGTTGTAGTGCTTGAAATCATCGATATCGATCATGATGAGTGACAACGAACTTCGCCATCTTTCAGCATTTTTGATTTCTTTAGGTAAATTGTGGTTGAAATAGCGCCTGTTGAAGAGCCCGGTTAGCTCGTCCGTGATCGAAAGCCGATGGACTTCCTCCTGCAGTTGTTTCTTTTTCGTGATGTCCTCGATCACAGTATCATAGTAGAGGATTTTTTCAGGGTCCTTTCTTATGGCCGTTGACGTTAGCGATGCCCAAAATTGACTTCCGTTTCGCCTCTTCAGACAGAATTCCTTATTTTTAACCAGGCCGTTGTTTGCCATCTCGGCCATGAAGCTGGATGATGTTTCCTGGACCTGAAAGAACTCAGCAACATTTCTCTCGAGAAAAGGTTTTGCGTTTTTAAAGCCGAACATCTCAATCGCAGAGGGATTGGCTTCCAATATTTGACCTTGTGGATCCACGCGAAAAATTCCTACTTTGATATTATTGATCAGCTCCCTGTATTTCTCTTCACTATCTTTAATCTTTTTTGCCAGTATTCTTCTCTGTAGCATTTCTGAGATCAAGTTCGCGAAGATCTCCAACGGCCTCACCGTAGCCGCAGTAGGCGCACCGCCACTCTTCGACTCATCAACAGAAATGATCCCGATGATCTGTCCCATAGCATTTTTCATGGCCACGAGAAGATTGTCTTCTCTGTGCCAGTATCCATTCTTTTCAGGATAGGATTGTTTTCCGTAGATGACAGCTTTCTGGTCCAAAATGTCCTTCAAATTGTGGGGAATGTAACAGGATTGATTGCCGATTTTTATCCCTTTATCGAAGTAGTCGAGGTATTTGCTTCTCGGCATCTCAATTTTTTTGATCTTATCTAGCTCTTTTTTTGTTATTCCATGAAAGCCGATGATCTCCCTGTAAGGAGGCTTGTCAATGAAGTAGGAGATAAGCACTCTTTTGAAATCCGATATGTCTACAACAGCCTGGGTAACAAATTTTAAGAAATCCTCTGCATCTTCAACAAGGACCAGAGCGGCAGTGATCTGCGCAAATCTTTCGATCTGCCGATTCATCTCATCCATTTTGTTCGAGATATGCTGACGATCGCTAAGGTCGCGGATGAATCCCATATCCGCCGGCCGTCCATCATACTGAATGACAGAAGCAGAGATCTCGACCTTTTTTGTCTTTTTGTTCTTGCAGATAAGGCTGAGCTCATAGATTGAGGGGACATCTTTTCCGTCAAGGCGCATTCGGTAACGGCCTTCGACAAGGTGGCGTTCTTTCCGAGGGATTTTGTCGAATATGGATGTGCCCACAAGCTCGTCCGGTGAAAAGCCCAGTATATTTTCGATGGCCTTGTTCGCGTATTTACAGATTCCATCTTGAATGATTACGACTCCATCTCTAGCCGTCTCGATGATACTCTCGTATTTATTCAAAGATTCCATGAATTCTTTTTCCGCCTTCTTCCGTTCTGTGATATTGCGTGCGATCCCCTCGAGCGCGACAACAATTTCCCGTTTGTTTTTAATGGGCTTGAACTGAATTTCCAGAGGGATGTGCTTTCCTGCCCTTGTTTTGATCTCGACCTCAAGCGCAGGAGGAAATTTCTTTCGGCGTATGCTCTTAAGGAGAGCTTTGATTTCTTTTTGATATTTTGGTGTTGTGATCTTGATGAGGTTGTTTCTTAGCGTCTTGGAGGTGGATTTAATCAGTTCCTCAGCAGCTTTGTTGAGATAGAGAAAATTTCCCTCAAGGTCTGTGGTGAACATGAGGTCAGGCGCCTCCTCCACAAGGATTTGATAGTTTTCTCTGGAGTCGGGCTTTTTGGTAGTGTAAGGATTTATAAAATCGGGATTATTTATGAGATTTATCTCTCTTCGGTTGGCCATTTTGTTAGACTAGAACTCTTACTACTGAGAACAGCATAGAATGGGTGTGAAAATCAGTAAATCGCCTATTGAGATGAACTGGGGGAGGAATTTAGCGCTCTCTTTCTAACCCCAAAAAAAATGCCTTTTCACCCCCCTGCACCAAAAAAGGGGACAGGCTGCTTTTTACAGAGGTAATTAAAAAAGCAGCCTGTCCCCATTTTATGGAAATAATACCGCGAACATTGTCTTGTTGCCTCTTGAAAAGTGGACCGGTCACTATTCATTATCGGAAGTGTTTAACAACCAACTTTTTGGAGAATTCTACTGTGTTTTCGAGTGTTTCGAAATTTAAAACAGATCCGATGTAATATGTCCCTCTTTGTCCCTGAAGGTTATCGAGTTTCTGATAAAAGCCAGCACTCAAATCATCAGTGTTAACACGGGGAAAATAGCGCCAATGTTTCTGCATTATGATATCATCGAACTTCCCACCCAAATGCTCCACATCTTCCTTTAAGATCTCGATGAGTTCATCGCTGCTCGCTCCTGGAGGAGCTATTTGATATCCCAGGTATATATTCAAATTACAATGCCTGCAGAAAATAGCAACAGTCCTCCCCTTTGTCGAAGGATGGATGTGGTCCCTGATAAATAGACTTTGGTTGAAGCCGTCTCCTTTGAAGAGAGTTACATAATAATCCGTGTGGATGATCTTGCTAAACAGCTCATTTTCTTCATCGCTCACATCCAAATATTGACCCGTTTCCTCCAGAGGTGATGAAATGATCAAGCGATCGAATTTTCTCTTCTGGCCATTCACAACGATCTCAATCTTTGCGTCTTTTTCAATCTCAAAATCCTCCCTGCTTCTCCGAACGGCTTCAATTTCAACATTTCTTTCTACATGAAGTTCTTCAGCTATCTTAATCCACAATTCTTGACAGCCATTTTTGCAACCTCTTATTCCCGAACCTGATTCCTCATTCCAGATTTTTATCATGTTTTTAATGCGTACACTATTCTTGAAGAACATCCACAAAAATCGAAACAGATAAAGCGCCGGGATCTCTTCATAACAGCCGTAACCACATCCAATCAGGAATGGAGATAGTGTATCTGCGATAGGTTCTATTTTGTGAGCAAGAACGAAGTCTTTAAAATTCACAAGCAACTCGGGAGGAGGGTTAGCAAAACCATCCTTTATGTACTTTTGAAATTTGAACCCGAGGTAGAGCATATTCAAAAAAGCTCTGAGAGTTTGTGTAAAAGAAAAATGCTCTCTTAAATACCGTTCAAAAGAACACCTCTGTCCATCCATAAAGGCTACATAGGGTGTTGGAAAAGTTTCCAGAAGAATGTCATAAGCGGACAATAATTCATAGTAGTTTCTATAGTTTTTCGCATCGCCGATTATTACAGCGCCTAGATC
>JASFEP010000425.1:0-3779 GCA_050124775.1 Candidatus Aminicenantota bacterium | reverse complement strand
TTCAATACCTTCGTTATCGCCGCCGTCAACGTCGTCTTCCCATGATCCACATGCCCAATCGTCCCTATGTTTAAATGCGGCTTCGTCCTCTCAAACTTTGCCTTAGCCATTCGCCTTACCTCCTAATGTCAAATTTAAAATATGACTTAAGTTTTATCCAAAGCCCACGACCAGACTTGAACTGGTGACCCCGTCCTTACCAAGGACGTGCTCTACCGACTGAGCTACGTGGGCAGCACAACCCGAACAAAGCGGGAAACGGGACTCGAACCCGCGACAAACGGCTTGGAAGGCCGTTGCTCTACCAACTGAGCTATTCCCGCAAAAAATGGGCAGGGAAGGATTCGAACCTCCGAAGGGTTGCCCCAGCGGGTTTACAGCCCGCCCCATTTAACCACTTTGGTACCTGCCCATATATCCGTCAACGGACTCATAGGCATTGGGCTTATTCTGTCCGGTTCATTCATCCAAACAAATCCATATATAAAAAAAAATTGCCCAATAACCTAAGCCATTTCAACCAAAAAAGCCAGCGAGAGGATTCGAACCCCCGACCCGCTGATTACAAATCAGCTGCTCTACCAACTGAGCTACGCTGGCACAATCGTCATTCAGGACGCTCTTCGATACGTATGAACTTTTGTGTCTTTATAGGGGTGATGAAAAAAAAGAAAGGCCTGCTCTCCGTTTACTTTATGCTATCGGTCCAGTCACCTCTACGCCTAACTTCGACTGCCAATAAAAAAAATAAATTTTTTCATCAGCAATCCTACACAACTTTGATCCTTTTGTCAACCCAAAGTGCAAAAAAATATCTCAGGTTGGATGTGGCGATTTCGTTGACATCGGACTCAGCAGTTGTTATGATTTCCCCTCATTTCTTTAGACCCGGGTCATCCAGGAGTAGAGGCTGCTTCACCTTCGCATCAGGTTTTGGGCAAGGAAGTGGCCCAGTGTCGACATTTTTATAAAAAATTCCATTTAAAGGAAATTAAGATGATAAAACGGTACACTCGGCCTGAAATGGGAGCCATTTGGGAAGACCAAAATAGATACCAGAAATGGCTCGACGTGGAAATGGCTGTCTGCGATGCCTGGTACGAACTGGGTGAGATTCCCGAAGATGCGCTTCAAAGGATCAAAAAAAAGGCTTCTTTCGACACAGAGAGGATCGACGAGATCGAAAAGGTCGTCAAACACGACATCCTTGCTTTTCTCACCTCGGTCTCGGAATTTGTGGGCAAAGATTCTCAGTATGTCCATCAGGGATTGACCTCTTATGATGTCGTAGACACGGCTCTTTCTCTCCTCATTAAAGAATCTCTGGAAAAAATTTCCAAAGGTTTGAATGATCTCAAGGACGTGCTAAAGAATAATGCGATCGCACACAAAAAAACTGTCATGGTCGGACGGACGCACGGCGTCCATGCGGAACCAATTACCTTCGGCGTAAAGGTGCTTGTCTGGTACGAAGAGATAAAAAGACATTGTGAGCGGATCGCCAGGGCAACCGGTACCATCGGTTATGGGCGGATCTCAGGCTCGGTGGGTACATACATCCATCTCGATCCAAGAGTCGAAGAGATTGCACTGGCCAAGCTGGGACTCAAGCCCGCAAAGATCTCCACACAAGTTCTTCAACGCGACAGACATGCAGAAGTTGTCTTTTCACTCGCTCTCGTTTGCGCATCTCTGGACAAATTCGCCCAGGAAATCCGCCACCACCAAAAAACTGAAGCTCTCGAGTTGGAGGAACCCTTCACCAAAGGTCAGAAGGGTTCTTCATCCATGCCGCACAAAAAAAACCCGGTACGTACAGAGCGTGTTTCAGGACTCGCGCGGATCACGCGAGGAAACCTTCAGACCGCGCTGGAGAATATCCCTCTCTGGCATGAAAGAGACATCTCTCATTCATCCGCAGAACGGGTAATTCTCCCGGATTCATTCATCATAACGGATTTCCTTCTTTCAGAAATGACCGATATCATTAAAAACTGGAGAGTTCATCCCGATAGAATGAGAGCGAACATCGATCTCACACGCGGCCTTATCTTCTCCCAAAGAGTGATGCTCGCACTCACCAAAAAGAACATCTCAAGAGAGGACGCCTACAAGCTGACCCAGCGAAACAGCCTAAAAGCCTGGGATGAACAGCAAGATTTTAAAGAACTGCTCAATTCAGACCCTGAGATCACTCGATTTCTATCTGCGGAAGAGATCGAAAACTGCTTTTCTCTTGAACCCTATTTGGATAAGATAGATTACATCTATGAAAAGGTGTTTGCCGATGAAAGTTAGAGTTCTGGTCTCCTTCAAAGACAGTGTGCTTGATCCTCAAGGACAAACGGTCAAGAACGCACTCCACACCCTCGGTTACAGGGCAGTAAAAGACATCCGTCAAGGCAAGGTTTTCGAGATCGAGCTTGAGGGTGCCTCCAGTGAAGAAGCACATCGGATAATCCCAGAGATATCCCATAAGGTTTTAGCAAACCCGATCATCGAAAAATTTGAATATCAAATCATCGAATAAATGACCATGAAATTCGGCGTTGTGATTTTTCCCGGTTCTAACTGCGATTACGATACGTATTTCGTCCTCAAAGATGTTTTCACGATGGAAACGATCTTCCTATGGCATAAGGAGCATAGTCTGCATGGTGTCGATTGCGTGGTTCTCCCCGGTGGATTTTCATACGGCGATTATTTAAGATCTGGAGCTATTGCAAAATTTTCACCTCTCATGCAGGAAGTCAGGGAGTTCGCAGAGAGAGGGGGGCTCGTCCTCGGGATCTGCAACGGTTTCCAAGTCCTCCTCGAGCTGGAACTCCTCCCGGGAGCGATGCTCAGGAACAAAAATCTCAAATTTCTCTGCCAGCATGTCCATCTGAGAACGGAAAATGTGCGAACACCCTTCACGAACAGAGCGAAAAAGGGAGACGTCCTCAAGATCCCCATCGCCCATTTTGACGGCAACTACTTTGTGGATTCCGAAACTTTGAACACGCTCAAGACCAGCGACCGAATCGTATTCCGCTACTGCGAACCCGACGGCAAACTCACAGAGGGCGCCAATGTGAACGGATCTATGGATAGCATCGCTGGCCTTATGAACGCGGGGGGCAATGTTTTGGGCATGATGCCCCATCCTGAAAGGGCATCCGAATCCATACTCGGCAGCGAGGACGGACGGATCATCTTCGAATCGATTATCCATTCCTTTCGATAAATAAAGTGGGCCGAATACAATGATCGATAAAAAATTGTTGAACGAACACAACCTCACCGAGGAGGAATACAATCTCATCGTCGAGCTCATAGGGAAAGAGCCCAACCTCACCGAGCTGGGCATATTTTCTTTGATGTGGTCCGAACATTGCAGCTACAAAAGTTCCAAGATCCACCTGACAAAACTTCCGGTCGAGGGCAAAGATGTCATCCAGGGCCCCGGTGAAAACGCCGGCATCATTGATATCGGAGAGGGTTTAGCTGTGGTCTTCAAGATCGAATCGCACAATCATCCTTCCTTTATCGAGCCTTATCAAGGGGCAGCGACAGGCGTAGGTGGCATATTGCGAGATATTTTCACCATGGGTGCCAGGCCCATCGCCGTCATGGATTCTTTACGATTCGGGCCTCTGAACAGGCCTAAAAATCGGTCCATCATGGACGGAGTCGTCGCGGGCATCGCCGGTTATGGGAATTCCATCGGAGTGCCCACTGTGGGAGGAGAGATCTATTTCAACGAGTGCTATTCCCTCAATCCGTTGGTCAATGTTTTC
>JASFEP010000424.1:0-3792 GCA_050124775.1 Candidatus Aminicenantota bacterium | reverse complement strand
ATCCCCATCTAATCCAGATCTTTTGGGAGACAGCATACTGAATTCATGTGGGATAACCAATACTCGACCTGACAAAGCTTGTCAAAACAAATCTAGATTAGTGAGGTGAGATTATTTCTCCTCCTCCTTCGCCTTAGTCTTTCTTCTTCCTAGTCTTTCTTTCGCTCCACCTCATAGCCGAGCTGCTCAAGGAGGTCCAGTAAATCCGTTATTCCCCAATCCTCGACGATTCTTCCGTTCTCCACCCGCATGATCGCAAAGCCTCTTATCTCGACTTTATTGCCTGTGGCCGGAAGCCATTCGCTGTCGCCTGTATGGGTTCCGCTGAATATACCCCGGAATACAAATTTGTCACCTTTAACGATCAAATCCTGAACTTCAAGGTTCTGGTCGGGAAACATGGTCATGCGTTCCTCCAAACCCTCGAACGCATCCTCCAGGGATTCGGAGACTCCCTTTCGGGGGTGATGGACAAAATCAGGAGAAAGGATCTCCTTTAAGGCCGCAACATCCCCTTTTGTCCATGCGTCGATGTAGCGCTCAGCCAATGCCCTGTTCGCTTCTTCCAGTGCAGCCTGGGCTCTGAATTCTTCAAGCTCTGCCATCGCTTCCTTATCCTGACAGCCGACCATAAAGCAGAGAATCAGAGTCAAAGGTAGAATCATGCAAAGTTTATTCATTTACCCCTCCATGAAATGTGATGACCAAATTAGATATCAGTCGACGCTGTATGTCAAGTCAGGCGATGGCCATTCCAATCAATTACCGCTTTACTCTGAGATTTTGATCCCTTTCAGTATCAAACTTTCCTGGAGAGCAATTATTAAGATGGGGATTATCTACCGATATTCTCGCCGTCCAATGAATGTGAGATATTTCGGCCCATTCATATGTTCCCTTCCCGAGCCATACCCTCTTCCTATCTCAAGATAATTAGTCTCAACTATCACCCATTCATCATAAGGACTGCTATTAGGGGAGAGGGACTTCACAAATTTTTAACAAACTTTTAACACCTTCCTGACAACTCTAATTTCTGTAAATATTAAATTCCTAAATGGAAGAGATAAGAGAGGAGATTTGAAATGAAAAAATCCATCGCGTTGTTATTAGTGTTTTCAATACTGGCATTTTCAGGCAATTTGTATGCGGAAAAGAAAGGCGCCGACCTGATTGTCCAGAAAACAGACGGGACGGAAGTAAGGGGTGAGCTTATAGCAGTTAAAAAAAGCTCGCTACTATTACTCGAACGATATTTGGGATCTGATGTGTCTGTCGCTATAGCGGATATACGGGGGATCATAATTAAGAAATCGAAGCCTTTATTGGGTGCTGGTTTAGGATTCTTGACAGGCGTGGGTTTAGGCGCACTGGGCACCGAGATAGGCTGGGATTGTTTGAGTTGGGCTCCTAACGATACAAAAACGAAATACCGGATTATGGCTTGGGCAGGAGCTCTATGTGGATTGCTTGGGGGGTTTATTGGGGCTGCAATTGCGAATGATGCCGAAACCTTCGAATTTGAAGGAAAATCAGATCCCGAGATAAATGGAACATTGGAATATCTGCGTGAAAACGCCCGTATTCCTGAATATTGAATATTGGACCTTAAAAACTATTGATTAGACTTGAATAGCCATGTAACGATAGCGAGGGGGGTTTGAAATGAAACAAAAATCCAATTTTTATCCATCCAATCTGTACGTCGTTGCCTTATGTGTATTTATATTCATATTCGCAACAGGTTGTCCGCCCAGCATGGTTTACAGCCCTTCGGTTAATTTGCCCCCAAGGCCGCTTAAATCAGGACAAGCACAATTTATTGCCGGGTTTGGGATGCTTCCTGAAGCTCGACCCCATGAAGTCGGCGGCAGCACCGCCATCGGCGCAGAAGCCACGATTCGGTTTGCCCTGAGCGATTATTTTTCTTTACAGACAAAAGGTTGGTTAGATCTTTCGAGTAATGTCGACTTCACCCGATACGGTTTCTCTGTCTCGACTATTATTCTGTTCAATAGTGATCGTTCGTCCTACAGAGTCGGGATCATGCCTACGGGTGCATTTCTATTGTCTTCGCAAGGATTCGGTGGTTTTGAAGGTGGGGGAGGGGTACTGCCGATCTGTCTCTGGTTTCCCGATTACAAAGAATTGAGTTTTTACGTTGCACTCGGACCCGGTTTTGGAGCGCGAAATTTCCCCTTAGAAGATAATCAATGGGGCTGGGGGATTCTGCTCAATGTGGGGACATCTATTTTCCTATCCGATCATTTCACCATGAACCTGGAAGTATCGGGAATTTTTCAGAACAATAAATATGAGAATCTGTCAGACTTTATCGTTGCGCCAAGTTTGAACCTGGGCATACTGTTTTAATTATTTTTTATTTCGACAATTTTTTCGTTTCCTTATTGTCTACTCCTTCGGCTTTAGCTCCATGCCGAGCTGCATCATAAATCCCATATTATCCAATTCTTGCCATTCCTCGACAATCTTTCCGTTTTCGATACGGCTTATAAGAATCCCACTCAATTCGATCTTTTTTCCGGTCGCCGGGATACCCATAAATTCTCCTTCGTGAGTTCCCTTGATAATAAACCTGCTTGTCACTCTATCCCCTTTAGCGATTATTTCTTCGATACCGACATTTAGGTCAGGGAAACCTTGCCGAAACATCACAACACTCTCTACAACTTGCTCTCTGGACATTGGATCGGGATTTCCTGATGGGCTGTAGAAAGCATAGTCGGGAGTCGTCTTTTCCATAAAAGGCTCAGAATTTCCTGTGTTCATATTTTCCAAACAGTCACGTATCATTGTCTTATTCCGCTCCTCAACATCAGCCTGATCTTTCATCGTCTCGAGCTCTGCCATCGCCTCCTTGTCCTGGCAGCCGACCATAAGGCAGAGAATCAGAGCCAAGGGTAGAATCATGCATATTTTTTTCATCGTTCAATCCTCTTTTTGCTTCTCTTCGGGAGGTTCAACAGTCGTAGAATGATAAAATGCGACTTTCCATATACCATCTTGTTTTTTAAGAACAGCACTTTCCAGCCATTCATAGTTCATTACCTCTTCTCCCATTGTCACTGTAGCTTTACTCCTCAACGTCATCCACGCAACAGAAGGCCCAACATTTATCTTCATATCTTCTAAATTATAGGTCATGGTAGCGCCTTTGAAAGGTGTGATAAAGTTGATGAAGTCTTCCACATTCATAACCTGTCCAGATTCAAAAATGATGAAATCATCAGTGCATAAGTCTCGAATACCTTGGAAATTGTGTGTAGACGCAGCGTCATAGAAATTGCGAATCGCCTCTTCGACATTTTGTTTCTCGGCTGCAACATCCACTACAGGCTCTTCAGCCACCTCTTCAGCCTTCTGGCAAGCACAAGTAAAAAAAAGCAGAAAAACCAAAGGCAAAACCATAAGCAGTTTTTTCATGTTACCCCTCCATGAAATATGATGACTCAATTAGATATCAGTCGATACTTTATGTCAAGTCGAGTCTATCCTTAAACACTATGAGTTAACTATAGTCTCATTCGGGGGATAGCATACTGAATTTTTCAACATGGAGCGAATACCAATCGAGGAATTTAGCAGTGATGAGTGTGATTACAGCCCCATATTGCAATCGTTATGTGCGTTCTCTCTTAAGATTATGCTTGTATGCAAAATTTAAAGGAAGGCCGTACAAAAAGGAATTCTTCAACCCCCATATCGGGACGGTTCCGAAACTCCGCTCGAATATCGAAGGATAGCTGTAAAACTCGCGGATCGCCCAATTTG
>JASFEP010000423.1:0-3799 GCA_050124775.1 Candidatus Aminicenantota bacterium | reverse complement strand
GACCTGCCATAGAAGAGCTGCCCATTGCCAGCTTCATATGGAGGATAATGGCTCGAGGGGATATCCTTACGCCCTGTTATCCTCAAATGAACGTGGTTCGGGCAATCTTTCGGCAAGAGTTCATATTGCACTGTTCCCGCATCCCACTTGGGCAGAGAAAATGCGGGGAAGGCATCGGGTTCTGGGCGGGGGGGTGGATAAATATCAGCCTCCACGGATTCCCCGGGATACCACCAATCAAAATAAACCATATCACCGATTGTCGCCGGTTTTCCCTGCCATGTCTTGGTAAACATGTTAATCATGACCGCAGGCGGATGAATCTCCGTTTTGTAGGGGTCATCATGGCCACAATCCGTTATCCAGCGTCCGGCGACAAAGAGTTTGTCGCCTTTTTCCAGTTGACCCGGTATTTCTCCCTTACTTGAATCTTTGGGGTCTATGGGAAGCGGATATCCAACTAGACACCATTCGTATTCGATTTCCAAATATTCATTCTTTTCGCCCAGGATATCTTCGTATCCCGGGTCCGGATAGATCTTAGGACACCAATCCACGCCATCCTGAATAGCGACACTGCAGTAATGACACATATGATAATCTATAGACGACAATCCGGATGATCTAACGGTTCCAATCGTCGATGTGATACTTTTCTTTCCCATTACATGAACCCAGGCCGGAACTCCCCATGGATAAGTTGTCCAGCCGCAGTCATAACTCAAGTAATTGTACGACCTTTTCGGCCTGGATGACGGCACTCCATGGGAGGGGATTAATCCTACCACATTCGAACAAGGTTCTCCGATTTGCCCGATCGGATACGAGCGCCAGGTTGTCGGGATTCGAGAAGGTATTTTCCCGAGTGTACCTACCCTAATGAAACCCAGTATGTCTGGCGTTGCAATCCACAACCGGCGAGGGTTATCCGTGATTTCCATAGTCGAATAAGTGAGGCCGGAAAAGTATTGAGACGAATTTGTGGGCTCGAATTTTTGCCACAATCTCGGCAACAGTTGTTTATTCTGTTGAACCGGGTCTGTTACCGGAATTCCAAAATTGGCGTCAAAATCCAGCTTATCCATCGCGCTGACAAAGGGCTCGATGGCGTAATACGTGCCCTTGGGACCGTCATAAATGCGGCCTTTGGCAAAATCTTGGCATGATGCGTCTGTTATTGTCCTAACAGTCTGTTCGCGGCTGCCCCATTCCGATCCCCATCGTTTTCCCTCCGGATAGCGGCTTTTGCTCGTGGGATATCCCAGCAGTCCCAGTGGTTGACTTGGACTGGTGAGGGATTTCCATTTAGCGAAGATCTTCGTCCACACGGGATACGTGCCGGCAGGAGATGTGAATATCCCCCCGAACTGGTAAATCGCGAATGTACACTCGCCGAGCCTTTTGCCCCAGATGAATTCACCGAAAGCCGTCTTTTTCCATGTATCAAGGTGTTTGGTATACTCCTTGGCAATCGACTCGGGAAAATATTCCGTAGTGACTTGAGCTTGACCTGTTTTTCCCGCAATGTTGGTCGCCTTTATGGTGATTGTGTTTTTCCCCAGATAGTCCAGTGCAAAGGGAAGAGAAAAACCGAGGAATGGTTTCCCGTCAATCACGAATATCCAGTGAAGGTTGACGCCAAGAACCAGGTCTGTTTCAAAATAAGCTGGGACTCCCAATTTTTTGGATTCAGGACTTATCGGATAAGAGATGATGAGTTTGGGTGGAATGAGCTCGGGATCCAACCCTTCTCCTTTAATGGAGCCCGTAATATTGATTTTCCCGGTTATCGTTTCTGGGGTGGTCGGGCTTGTGATCGTAACGACAGGCGGTTTTGCAGGAACCGCGGGGGCCGTTCCCGCTTTATACCAGATCTCAATATCGTCGACATATTCAAACCAACCGCAATCCAAAACGATTTTCCTTATAGAGGTTTTGTATGGATAAGGAACGGCAACACCGATGGCTACTGTCATACCTGTCGGCCCTTTGATCGTTTGGCTTTGGACGTGTAAGAGTTTGCCGTTTATGTTATAGCCGCGAAGCACAATTGTTACGGGTTTGCCGTGGCTATCCCAGGGAACTCCCGTTTTTACGAACACTTTCTCTACATCACGTGTGAATTTTATGGTTAGTGGATTTGGATCGAATTCCTTTCCAGTGTCCCCCGAAACCAGGACTTTTGACCCCGAAGAGGCCGTCGATTGGGGGTATTTATCGGAGAGTGTGATGATCTGAGCGGAGGAGGGCCAAAAAACACCCTTTTGGATATAGCTTGTTCCCGGCGGTTCATCAAACGTTATGGTGTACTTCTCCGTATCCGAATAGCCCAAAGAAGAAGCTAGTATGATTGCGGCAATGCATAAGAATATCGGATAATTTCTCATTTCATTTCTCCCATCCTTCTCTTTTGCCTTGCCTATTTCGGTCGATGGTCCCTGCCGAGATCTCGGCCTTGAGAAGCTGATTTGAGTTGTTCAACACTTTCAAACTCCAATTTGTCCCCTGCGCCACCCGTTCAGGTGTTATCTCTATCATTTCGCTTATGAATCCCGGAGGCTTACCTTGCCGTGTTCCTATCCTGGGCCAAACCTGCTGATCATGTCCTTCCTGGTTCAAAAGCAGGAAAAGCTCCTCCGGATCGCCCTCAAGAATAAACACTCTGATTACGACTATTGTCGGAACCGTTATTTCGAGAGGAAAGGATTTTTCTTCTTTAGGATTAAACTCATAGGTTGCATGGTACTTTATGGCCATCAAATCGGGCATGACATCAGATATTTTGTCCGATCTCCGAGAAATCTCCGAAGCAGGAAGGCCACGGAGCGGTTGCTCGAGAATCTGCACTTCCGTAATTGGAGCAGCCATTTCTTCGGCCTTTGCAGGCTTAGGGGTCGCAACAGGTGCCTCCACAAAACACACTTCAGTTGCTGAATTGTTTCCCTTTTTCCACTCCCGGATTCTTTCATCAGGATCGACCACGACCGTTATAAGCCATTCACCGGGTGTAGGAGCTAGACTATTTACGATCACGTCTTCCTCTTGGCCTGGTTCAAGAGATTCAATGATTGCGTGAGCCATTTCACGTTCATTCTGATCTATACGGCCCACAAAAAGGAGCGGGATTTTTCGAACCGTATGGTTCCCCATGTTCCTGACAGCTACTCGCACCGTCACCTCCTCTCTCGAAGGAAGTCGTTTGGGGGCCACCACCAATTCCTGGATGATTAAGTCGGGCATTGGAGGTTTGCAGTATCTCTCAGCTTCTTCACGAGCCAAGAAGAACTGTCCGCCCTGTTCTCGACATTCTTCAATGCCGGATGGAAAGAGTCTCCCTTCCCGGCAGCACCAGCCCCGTTCTGGTTCCGGCCGTATATCGAGACAATATTCTTCCGCCTCTTCACGTGTCCGGAAGAACCTCCCTCCCAATTCTCGGCAACATTCCTCAGATGCCGCAGGAAAAACGTCCCCTTCACGGCAGCACCACCCATGCTCGGGGCGCTTCTTCCCGCAAAATTCTTCTGCCTCTTCCATCGTACGGAAAAACCGGCCTCCTCGCTCGAGGCACTCATCGACACTGGCTTCAAATATTTCCCCCTCCAGACAACAAAATCCCCCTCCTGGCTCCGGATATTCCTCCCGGCAAAATTCTTCTGCCTGCTCCCGGGTGGGGAAAAAACGGCCTCCCCTCTCAAGACATACATCTCTCCTAGAAGGAATCACCTCCCCTTCATGACAGCACCAGCCCTCCTTCGGATACTCGTTCGCACAGACTTCCTCAGCATGTTCCCGCTTTTCG
>JASFEP010000422.1:0-3825 GCA_050124775.1 Candidatus Aminicenantota bacterium | reverse complement strand
CACTCTTTTCTACATGGCTGCCACTCTCGATTATTGGGGGCGGGGGCTGGAGGCTGTCTTCTGTTTTGAAACTTATCTGCGACTCAATGATCCCGATAAAAAGCGAAGAGAAATAGCCCATCGGCGCCTGGAATACTTCAAAAGCCGGATGAGACCTCGAGATTATTCTCTCTACCGCACTGTCGATGAAGTCATTTACGTGATCTTAGGCGATGAGATTGACAGGTGAGAATTCCATCTCGTTTTATCGTTAGATTTTTGGCACTATTCCCGCTCAATGAGATGGTTCCCCAGCTCGGTGGATAGAGCAAGGGACTTCGAATCCCCAAGAGGATTTACAAATTTTGCCCTGGAAAAAACGATTTTCAGGGGAAGAAGACAGTTTTCCTTTATATCGTCCATAACCACAATTAGGCGTTATTAATCAAAATTTGTTGCATGGTTGTTACATGAGGAGGCATCTATCTATTTAAGTAAGATTTGACTCTTTCCCGCAAATTTATATTCTACCCTCAGCAAGCTAGAGGACGATGACAACACAGTGTCCTAAGTGCAAAACAGAAAATCCAGACGAGTTTGTATTTTGGAACAATCATATCAACCAAAATCAATAATTCTATGGGAGGGATTTGTCGTAAGGAAAACAAGGAAATAATTACAAATTATCGAATATAGCCGAGAGCCCTCATCGTTTTTTCAAAATCTTTATCCATTTCTTTTCTTTTTGCTGATGGCCTTTTAGATCGTACTCGATAGATCTCGGGAATTTTGCTTATTAAATTTCTTATGATTGCGCTTTTCTGGTCGAAAAGGTTATGCAACTCGGTTGGATCCCTTTGCATATCATAGAGTTCAAACTTTGCAATAGGAGGCGGGATGGGGAGATAATATTCAGGAGGTCTGCCGAAATCATTGTTCATTATCAGTTTATAGCCATTCTGGAAAAGAGCGATTTTTGCTGGCAAAATGTCGGGATTTTTAAAAGAGTCCACATCAGCGAGAATCAATTGATCTTCTTGTTCACCATTTTGAAGATAATCGACTAAGCTGACACCGTCAAAATTATATCCAGAAAAATCGATTTCCATCTCATCGAGTATTGTGGGCATGATATCAACTATGCTGACATTATTGTGAAGGCGCATATTCTTGTATTTGGATTGGGGAAATTTGATAATCAGCGGGATGTGAAGGAGTTCGTTGTAAAGAGAATGGCCATGGAGCCAGGCCCTATGATCGAAGAATTCTTCCCCGTGGTCGGAGGTCAAGATGATCATCGTGTTTTCATAGAGATGGAGCTTTTTTAATTTCTTGATAAGTGGTTTGATCAAAACTTCGTCGGTGAATCTTATCTCTCCGTCGTAAAGGTCCACGATGTTTTCTCGCTCTAATGGAGATAATGTGTTGAAAGGGAATTTCCCACGAGGTCTTGGCCTGAAGAGAATCTTCTCTATGTCCCCCTGTGTCCAGGGCATTTTTTTATCCTTGAAAAAGAAAGAGTTGTAAGGATGAGGACAGCTGTATGGCGCGTGTGTTTGATAGGTGTGGAGGAAAAGAAAAAATCTTCTATCTTTGTTTTCATCGAGCCATCGATTGACGTGATTATAGAGAATTTTTGCTGAATTTGGTTTGCGGCGGGATCGCATGAATTCTCTGTAGAAATCGAAACCTTGGGAAAATCCGAATCTCTGGCCGACTAGTGCTCCTCCCGTTATTGCACACGTAAAGTATTCTTCTTTTCTTAAGACATCAGCAAGAGTCGCGATAGACCTATCAAGATAAGGATTTCTCTTGTCAACTCCATGGTGTCTGTTATCGAGAGATGTCAACAGGGAAATGTGGGCAGGAAGTGTCCATGAGGTGCTGCTGAAAGCATTTGTGAATATGGCACCATCTGCTCCCAACCGATCCATATGAGGGCTTGTCTGTCTCCCATAACCATAACATTTCAGATGATCAGCTCTTAATGTGTCCAGAGAAATCAATATGATGTTTGGTTGAATACTCTTTTGAGAGTTTGAAAAAGAGTTGCGATAGATGATGGGATTTTCCCAGTAGGCAAACTCGCAATCGTCCGGAACTTGGGTTTTCATTGGTCGATGATTGTGATCTCTAGATCTAGAGGTGGTGATGAATTTGAAGATTACATTTTTATTGGCATAGTGAGAAAGATCGATCTTCTCCTTGAACGTTTCATTGTAGAACTTCCTTTTATATGGAGTTAAGGTATTCGAGAAAAGGGTTTCTTCATTGTGCCCCTCTTGGATCATGACGCTAAAACTGACTTCTGCTTTTGGATCCCTCCAATAGGGGGAGAATATTCCATATCCGAATTCAAGTGAACATGACTGGGGGAGTTTCAGTTCGTATTGGAACTGCGAATGAGGGGGGGCAAGAAGAACGTTTATGGCATCATCCAGGAATCGATTTGATAGATCTTTCGTAAAGCCCATTATAACAAGCTTTTTTTTCAGATTGAACGGATTATGCTTTATGGGCATGTCATGAAGTGGTGACAGATAACTCATTTTTGCAAGGGAAGAGGAAGCTTTGTCTTCAGGCTCAGCAATATATTCTGCCGAATAATCGACCGATAGACATGATTTTTTATCTCGTGGTACGGAAATGAGGATGATATCCTTCAAAGACTTGACTGAAATTTTATCAACGTAGACTCTATGTTCGGCCTGTCTGTTGGTTCTTTCTCCGTTTTCCACCATAAGGGAAATTTTGTTCATTCCGAACCGAGCCTGTCCAGTCAATCTGTAACAGTTGTAGGACCCGATGGACATCGTACCTATGGATTGATTGTTTAAATCGATCTTGACTTTAGGTTGCATCAATTGTTGACTTTTTCCTTCTGCCCAGATTTGTAGAATAAAGTCCCCATCTGGCAAGAAGATCTGTTTCACAAGCTCATTCTTTTCGTCCAAAACAAAAATGTCTCTTTGGTCCTTGCTTTCTTTAAAATAATCGAATTCATATTCTCCCTTTTGAAAAGTCCATCTGAGAATATCGGATTCTACAGCGCTTTCGAAAGGAATTTCCCTTCCCTCAGAAGTGATCTTTAAGATAGCGGGAGCTTGTTTTGTTTCCCAAGCCATTACGGGCGATTGGGTACATAACGCATAATATTTTTTCTTCTTCAGAAGAAGTGATTTGAATTCGCTTCCCGACCACTGCTGTTTGATTCTGAGGAACCTTTGCGTCAGGTCCATAAAAGGCGAAGCGATGATATTCTGTTCTTCTAAGCGGTCGATGAATCGGTAGAGAGTGAACGTTTCCTCTTTATGACCGGAGCAAGCTGAAAGCTGAATAACGAGAGCAATGATAATGGAAATTTTAAGTGTTTTGATTTGTATGATGTTTTTCGTTCGCATTGACCTCTGCTACATCAATCTACCGCCCCTATAGTTAAATTTGTCATCTTAAAATACTCTGGGGCTGTCGGTTTGTGCCTCAATGAACTGTGAGGTCGGCACTTGATACATTTCTTTCATTGATGCCCCCCCTACACGGACATATCTTTATTAGCTTATCAAAGATCTCATGATTGAGCAACTCATGGTATTTCTTAAAATATAGTGTGCGAATTCTCCTCTCCCGCTTGAAGGATTCCGACCCAGGGATAGTTGAGGTGGAGGATGCGAGGGAGAGGCTGGCTGGATTGAAAGGCCAGTAAATTCCCACTCGAATTTCAGCGCAATTCTGAATATTAATCCCACCCCAATTCGCTGCGCTTGTAGCTCTGCGGATAGAGCGGTGGACTTCGAATCCAAATTTGGGGTTGAGCTTAATCCTTTAAAATGAGCTAATTATATTTGC
>JASFEP010000421.1:0-3833 GCA_050124775.1 Candidatus Aminicenantota bacterium | reverse complement strand
CGTCGGACGGGTGGTGGGAGCCCTTATCGGTGCCTTGCTTCTCCTCGTAATCCCACAAAAAGGCGTATCGGTGATGTTCGGTGTGATGGTTCTCGTGGCGATCGGTATCAGCCTCGCCGGATTTCATCTTGCGATGACACCCAAAAATATTTTCGGAGCGGGTATCGCTTCCGGGATCATGGGCACGACCTCCTCGATCGGCGGTCCGCCCATGGCGCTCGTTTATCAGAGACAAAAAGGTCCGACCATCCGGGGGACTCTATCAGGAATATTCATCTTTGGCACCATCATTTCTCTCATCGCTTTAGCCGTTATCGGACGTTTCGGACTTACAGAGATTAAGGCTGCTGCAGTCTTGATGCCGGGGGTCGTCATCGGATTTCTCCTCTCCAATAGATCTACACAAATTCTCGACAGAGGATTTATCCGGCCGGCTGTGCTAGTCACATCGGCCATTTCCGGTATCGTCGTCATCCTGCGCAATCTTCTGTAATCAAAACCCTTGATATCGAATGCGATGAAATTCACAGGGATAGTGCGTCACTCGCCAAAAAGAAGCGGTTCGAGATGTTTGCGCAGATGCGATTCCAGCCATTTGGCCACTCTTTCATAAACCTCTCGGTCCTGACCGAAGGGGTCTTCCGTGTCCCACAGAATGATCTTTTCAGAGGTGTCCTTAAGGAGTTTGCTCAGTGTGTTGTAAACATAAACATCCAAAACGATGATACGGTCATACTTACCCAGGGAGAGCTCCGCTATATCTCTGGGCCGATGCTGCGAGATATCCACATCGAACAATTCTTTCATGATTGCTACCGCATCCTGAGCCGCACTCTCGAACATCGGCATAAGTCCTGCGCTTTCCACAATGGCCCTAACCCCGAGCATCTTTTTCGCCAATCCCTCTGCCATGGGACTCCGGCATGTATTTCCGTAACAAACGAAAAGAATTTCTGGGATATTGTGTTCAGAATCCTTGAAATTCATAACATTGCCAGACTGACAAATTTCCCGGAAGGATTATTTTTCACCGAACTTCTTTGTGTCAGTGGCATTTTACCACGATTTTCGATCACAGGTCATCACATAATGAGCATTCCTAAAACTGTCCTAATAATGTGTTTTTTATTTGGCTGCCTTATGGTATTTTAAGGAACAAGGTACTGCTATGAGGAAAGTCGTCATCCACAGGCCGGGCGGGTTCAATCAGCTGAAGATTGAATCTTTTCCGGATCCGAGTCCTGAGGACGATCAAGTCGTGGTGGAAACAAAGGCCATCGGCGTCAACTATGCCGACTGTGTCGTGAGGATGGGATTTTATGCCTCGCAAAAAAAATATATCGGATGGCCGGTAACCCCAGGATTCGATTATTCGGGAATTGTCGTTGAAACAGGGAAAAATGTCACCCGAATTCAAAAGGGGGATAAGGTGTTCGGCGTCATCTTCTTTAACGCATACGCCAGCCATGTCACTGCTTCTCAAGATTGGGTTTTCCCCATTCCGCCGAATATTTCTTTCGAAGAGGCGGGAGGATTTATGACGATATTTTGCACGGCTTACTATGCTCTTCATCTATCCGTGAAAATATTTCCCGGCTCGACCCTTCTCGTGCATTCTGCTTCCGGTGGTGTGGGCAGTGCGCTCCTGCAGTTGTGCAAACAAGCCGGCTGGCGGACCATAGGAGTGGTCGGCAGTTCCCACAAAGTTGAAGCGGCCAAAAGCATGGGGGCGGATATCGTCATCGACAAGAGCCAAGAAGACTTGTGGAAAGCGGTTAAACTGCATGCGCCCGAAGGGTGTGATGTCGTACTGGACGGAAACGGCATCCTCACACTAAAAGGAAGTTACCGTGCCCTCAAACCTACGGGAAAGCTCATTTCATATGGCTTTCATTCCATGTTTCCAAAAACAAAAGGGATCCCCAATTATTATAAGCTCATGATGGATTACCTACGAACACCCAAGTTCAATCCTGTGGATATGCACAAAAAAAATAAAAATCTCATCACCTTTAACCTCTCCTTCCTGTTCCAAAGAAAAGATCTTTTGGATATAGTCATGAGTGATCTCTATCCCTGGTTCAGCCAGGGGACGATCCGGATGCCCGATATAACGCCTTATCCCTTCGAGGACGTTGTTCAAGCCCATAGAGACATTCAATCGGGACAAACGGTGGGGAAACTTGTTCTCGTTCCTTAATTCGTGGTTTTTTTCGATTTGGGCACGAATGTAAAGAAACTCCCGTACACATTCAGCTCTTCCAGGCGACAGCTCCAAACCAGGCGGCCATCATGGACCGTGATATCCGGACAGGCATCACACATGTCTTGATTTCCCTCCTTGGTGATATTTACGGGCTGTATCACCATAAAGGATTGGAAGTAGGCCCGTCTGAAAATGTTGAGAGGATTTTTCAGCATCTGGCTCAAAATGCGGAAAAATATGCGTCTCATTCGTGTATCCAGAAATCCGGTTAGAAAAGACGTTAGCCTTGCCTTTCTGACAAATTTGGGTTTCACATATGATAGATATCGCCCTTTGAGCAAATGATAGACGTCCTGCACGATCTCCTGAAATCGTGGCGATACATAACCCATGACTTTACCGTTGAAGACAACCCGTGTGGCCAACAGCCATTTGAGCGAGCTGGGATCGGCTGTACCGTTCAGGTAGGCAGAAGGTTCATACAATGGATCTCCTTCTTTGATCTTGGCCACTACATCATGGGAGTAGAGAAGTTTTTTCCCTCCCCATTCTGTTTCTTTATACGTCGTACCCCAGCCCAATTTTTCGCCGTTGGCATACACATCGAATTCCTCTCCCGCCAAATCGGGTGAGCGGTAGATGATAAAAACCACGGTATGGACGATAGCCGGATATTTCTGGGCCCAACGCACGATTTCTGGAGTGTCGTTAATGGTATTTTCCGAAACGGTCGAATTGAACGAGCAGGCGATCCCACCGGCATCGGCCAGCATTTGGGCATAGTGGAGTCTGAGGTCGTTGAGATCGGCCTCGGATTTCGGGTCGACTTTCGGCCGCGTTTGAGATGTATCGATGTGAAAAGTGAAACCGAAGGCCCCAGCTTCTTTTAAGGCTTGCAGGCGTTTTTTTGTCAGGGCGAGGCCGTTCGTGTTGAGAATGGGCTTCCAGCCCATATCCTTGCTCATCTTCACGATATCGACGATCTGCGGATGGACAAGGGGGTCCCCCCCGCATATGCTCATACAATCGCTTTTCCTCAAACTTTTAAAAACTTCCAGGTCGGATCGAACCTCATCCAACGTTTTGTGTGCGGCCTTCGAGGTGTCCCTGTAACATCCTTCACACTGCATGTTGCAGGCCGTGGTGGGTTCCAACCACGATATACCATTATCTGCGTAGTTCCAGGGGAGCCTGTACAGCTTGTTGTGGTCTATGGGGCCAGGCATGAGAGTCCTCCTCCGATCCCTATCGAATATCCGTATGATCATCGCCATTTGCTACGGATAGATAGGACGTCCTTTGTTCCAGCCTTTATTGCTGGATAGAATTAAGCTTTAACATAGCACACTCGAGAAACTCGGTCAATCTCCCTGTTCGATAACAGGATGAAATTGAATCCACCATCCGAAAATCACACTCAAGGGCATCTCAAAATATGGCGAACTCAAATCAAAGCCTCCCACAACTGGATCTGTACAGACTCAAAGCTGGTCGAAGCCATCACATTCCACAGCCTCGACAACTTGACCCTTCAAGTTGCAGCCACAGGTAGTGCCATGTTCATACTGAAACGAATGGGATTGCATTGGAATCGGCATTTAAAAAAGCCCATTGGGGCACCTTGCAG
>JASFEP010000420.1:0-3845 GCA_050124775.1 Candidatus Aminicenantota bacterium | reverse complement strand
CCCTTTAGGTTTTTTGATTCGCTCTACCGCCAGCACTGCAAAATGCCGGTCATAGAGTGTGTTGAGCACTCCGGACAGAGCAGCCTGGTCCCTCAAGGGGCCTTCAAGCGTGGTCACCGGTCCTTCCTCATCTGAACGTTCGACGGTGATGACCATTCCCTGTAACCGCTCGGACCAAGATTCAGGCAGCTCGCCCTGGATTTTTATTCGATATATGCTGGATACATTCATCTTGTTTCCCTCTATCGGACGCGCTTGCGCGTCATTACGGGTTTTTCGAACGGACTGATGTGTAAAAATATTCCTTTTCCCGGCTGCCCGAATCCGAAATCGAACCGCAACATGCCCAAGACTGGCATCATGACCCGGATCCCGGCTCCCACACCTCCGATGAAATTCTTGGTTTGAAACTGGGAGGATGTATCCCATCCGATACCGAGGTCTCCAAAGAGAGCCAAACCCAATCCGATACGCCAGTTGATGTTCAAAGGCAGTTTGACAGGCCGGATCTTGAGGAGAGTGAACTGGTATTCGACAGTGTTGATGAACTGGTTTTTTCCCGTGCGGTCCGCAAATTCTCTCCCGCGTATCGTATTGGTGCCGCCGATCGCGAACCTTTGCCAGGGCGCAACGCTTACGCCGACTGTTCCGGTCCTCAGCGTCGTCAAAGAATAGATCACGAGGGTGTGCCGTTCTCCTAACGGCAGCGGCTGGTATCGCCGGATGTCGAGATCCAATTGACCAAAATTGCTGTAGCTGTTGAAGAGTCTGGAGTCATAGCCTAAGTTCACCTCGGCCCACCATCCCTTTCGTGTGTTGGGGAACTTATCCCGGGCGTCATAACCCACGTAAAAATTGAACCTGGCCGTACGATCATGGCCGTCCGGGTCTAAAGTCGTACCGGGCTCGATACTCCGGATATTGAGGGATTCGAAATTTCCTCCGATCCTCCCCTTCTCGCCGAAATGCCCATGAAGCCTGAGAAAAAACTCGTTGGATTTTTCGAAAGATTCCGTGACGAGGTTATCCCTATCCCGGCGATAATATTCGAAGGTATAGCCGAAGTGGTTGCCGAAAGCCCAGGGATTTACGATCCAAATCTCGGCCTCTTTTGTCCCGCCGAAGACCATGCCGCCGGAAAGGAAGATATTTTTCCCCAAGAGGTTTGTCGTTTTGATATTCCCCCCCACGGAGACTCCGTTCTCGTCGGTTATTCTGAATGCGGGTAGCGCCATGATGGGGAAATTCTCCGTGAAACGGTAGGCGAGGATGACTCCTTCCCCGCTCTCTTCAGGCTCGATGATGACGTTGCTGAAAATATCCAGAGCCATCAATCTGTTGAATTCTTTATCTAAATTATCTTGAAGCAGGGGTTCACCGACTTTAGAGAGCAATTGACGCGTTACGATGTACTCCTTGGTGCGTTTTATGCCCTCGAACCGAATCTCCTTTATGATCTTCCCTTCAGGGCTGTCCTTGCCCTCAGAGGAATAAAGAAGAGCGTTCGTAACACTTATGGAAAGAAACAGCACTAATAAGGTCCATATCTGAAATCTTTTCGATCCGCTCATGATAACGTCTCCTTGGCTATGGACTCGGCCAAAATCTTCCCGGCCCGAATATTTCTAAAATTACAGAGTATCTTTGTTTTTTTACTCGGGTTTGTTTGTCTCATACCTCTATAATAGGCCCTTGGGCAGATTCAGAAACCGCCAAAAGTAGCAAATTGGGTAGTAAAAGAGTAGTAAAGTAAAAATGTTAGGATTTATGAGGTCATGCGGGGTTTTCTTCGGATGATCCTCATCTGGAAAGAGAGCGTCAAGTACCACCTGTACTTGATGTTCAGACGAAGAAATCGGTCTTTGAACTCTCCGTCCTTGCACAGCCAGAGTCGAATGCCGCCTTTTTTCTTTATGGGAAGTGGTCGCCCTTCCTTATCTTTTTTCAGGCCGTCGAATGTCAAAACATCGATCTTATACGCATGGGATCTGTACTCATCGAGATATTCCTTTTTGCCCACCTCACACCGGTAGAGCTTGGGACTGCTATCGATGATAAAATTCGACTCGAAGACATCCCCCTCTGCGACATCATTCTCTAAGAAATACTCCAGTGCAGAAAGAGGGCTGGCGTATTTCCCCTCGATGATCTTCGGCTCTCCCTCTCCCCGGTTAGAGACGGCGCGGTCAGGGTAAAATGTGACCTCTTCTTTCTCCACTTTCTCGTTCTTTTTCAGCACACCGGTGTAATAGCTCTCTACTTCACTTCCGTCCGCGGCCGGCTTATGATCTGTGCTCCCATGCGGATTCAGAGGAAGACGGGTAATGACTTTCAGGTCACCGCCGAAGTCCCGGCCTTTTTTAACCTGTTTGGGATCTGTTTGTCCATACATCCGCAAAACCTTTTCGAGCCTATCACCCTCGATATACGTATTCTCCTCCAGGGCCATCTTTCCCAGAGAACCCAGGTCTCCGAGGACAACCAGTTTTGCTTTAATGGTGTATTCCGTGAGCCTCTGCTGGATCTGTTTCCGTGCAGGAGCGGTCTTCGGAAGCATTTCTTCGAGGGAGTAAGTCGTCCCTTTCTGAAAATAATTAGAAGCGGTAAGAGCGAAAAAAAATATGCCCGGTAAAATAAAGGAGTAGAGCCTGCAAACAGGTTTTTGTTTGACCTTATTTAGATCTTTCATGGTTCTATAATCCCTGTAGAGTGATTATGCTGGCGCTCTCACACATTTGAAATTATAGAGGTGAGAATATCACCGAAAATCGCGGAAACCAGCAATCAATCTCTGTGACCGAGGTACTCCTTTTCCCATATGGGATCGAGGAGTTCAGCCACTGCTTTGTTATACTCGATCATACCCTTCCGATACTCCGGATCCTCTAACGCTTCCCTTGCGTTCTCGTCTATGGGGGTCAGGTCGTATTCCCTCTGCATCTCGTAGAATTCCTCATAATGATCTCGGATCGGGCAGGGCATCATCCAATTCTTGTAATGCGGATCCTCTTTGAACTTCTTCTCGTAGCCGTAGTCGAACTGCCACTTGCGGATCTTATCGAAAAAGGAGTGCTCCCAAACGTCATTCATATTCTTTCCCTGAGCAAAGACATCGTTGACGTTGACAGGCGAGTACGGCATAAAAACGCAGGGAATCGCATTCCCGCTCCAGTCCACGCACATGTAGCCTCCGCCCCGTCCTGCGGAGATACATCCCTGGGATGCGCTCGCACTGTTCCAAAAATCGACGATAAAAAGATGCCGGTCACTGATAAGCTCCCAGCACCTCTTCCACATCCAAAGCCGCTGTTCCGGCGTCGGTAGCCTTTCAAGAGTGATCGCCCGGCCGATGGGCATATAGTGAAACACCCATCCGAATACGGCGCCCATCTCTTCGAAGAAAAAGTCGACGGTTTCGTCGGAGAAGATAACTTCGGCGTTGTCCTTAGTTGCTGTGAAGGATACCCCAAATAGCACCTTCTCCCGTCTCAGCCGCTCCATCGCAGCGACGATTTGATCGAACACGCCCTCTCCACGGCGTGCATCGGTTTCTTCCCGCAGACCCTCCACCGAGATGGCGGGCATGATGTTCCCTAGCTTTCCCATACGGCGAGCCATCTTGTCATCGATGAGCGTGCCGTTCGTGTACATCATGAAGAAACAATCGTCGAATTTTTCTACCAAGTCTAAGACCTTCTTCCCCTCGTCCTTATACATGAGGGGCTCTCCGCCGCTGAAAATGATAAAACGTGCGCCCCACAGGTCATGGGCTTCTTGCACCATGTTTTCGAACACAGGCCATGAGAGCTTTTCCTTGTCCGCCTTGGAATCGGCATAACATCCTT
>JASFEP010000419.1:0-3855 GCA_050124775.1 Candidatus Aminicenantota bacterium | reverse complement strand
ATGCCCCATGCCCATGGGATCCATCTTTTATCAATTTGGTCAAGGAGACGGACTCCCGTCGGGAAGGGAAATCCCATGAGAAAGCCGACGGGAAAAATGGAGAAAAAGGTCAGCAATATTCTGTATGCAAGAGGGATTCCGAGAAGATTTTCATAGAGAGCTGGGAAAACAATAAAGGAAGCGAATATCAATGTGCCGCAAAGGATAAAACACCTCCGAAGGTTCCTGACAATATTCGTGCCGAGGATTTTTTTTGAGAATAAACTGCCTAATCCGGAAGAGATTAGGAGCGAGAACAGGACAACACTGAATGAATAAAGAGGTTGACCCAGGTAGAGGATAAACTTCTGGATCATGGTGATCTCAACGAACATGAAGGCCATACCTATCAAACCGAAGTAAATAAAAACGTTGAGCGTGGCCCTGTGTTTAAGACGCATATCTCTCTTCTTTCTCTTGGAAATGAGGAGTGGCAGTAGGATGAGGATGAAGGCAACTCCCGTAGCTTGGATAAGAATCAATGGCAGGAGAAATTCTCCTTGAAAGAATGGTAAAAGCTTCTGGCCCAATGACTGGAACGTAGCTTTGATCTTATCGAGCTTGAAGAAATTATAGAAAAATGGACGGTCATCCGAGACAGGCCTGATGTCGTAAAGATAAAAATCTGTAAATTCTTCCCTCCGATTCGGTGTGAGCAAGTTTTGGCAGTATCGATAATATGAAGGACTTTCAAATCTGTTATAGATGTTGGTTTCATTCTCTTTTATGCCGGGATAGTGCACAAGGTCAAAACGAAGCTCTTTTGTGAACTCCTTCAACATTTCTATGTCTGTGTGTGTGTAGGGACTTTTCTTCACAAAGAAGCTGATTGTTCCCCAGCTGCGGATGGCAACGATATGATCGGAAGGCTTTTTATCCGCCCTTTCAAGGGCCTCGATCCAGGTTGACATTATCCGCAATTCCTGTCTCGGAGGCGGCAATAAATAGAAGCTCATGCTGATCAACCCATCTGTGGTTAACCTTTTGAAAAGTGTCGTAAAGGATTCGACCGTATACATATAGTTTTCAGCAAATCCGTACAAGCCCGTGCTCGAAGAACCAAAAACATCGGTCAGGGCGAGAACGATGAGATCGTAAAATTCCTTATCGCTGTTTAGGGCTGTTCGGCTGTTCGATAGTACAATATGAATTCGGTCTCCTTCGTAGAGAGCGCCCGAAAATTCAGCAAGCTCTTTGCGGAGCAAGCTCACGATAAGAGGATTGTTTTCGATCACGTTTATCTTTGGAGCGGCATTTTTGTAGGCAGCCACAACGTCCAATCCTCCTTTGGGTTCTAGAATAAGGACGTCGGGATTTTTTATGATCAAATACGGAAAGGACGATGGTAGATAGGACAGGAAATTGAGCATATTCGTGTTGCGATTTTCAAAGTTTGTTATAGCTATGAGGTTGCCGCCGTCGACAGATAGCCCCAGTTGTTGGGGGAGTAGGTCTGTGTACAAAAGGCTAAGCCCCGGAGCGAAACGAACAGCGGGAGAATCGATAACATCGATGCGAGAAATTCCGTTCCACCTGGTGACCAATGTTTTTGCCTCCGAATACTGTAGTGCGAGAGGGAGAGCTTTGAACGGCGATATTCTAAAACTCAACCAAGCTGGTGAGGCGAAGAATATGCTGATCCCCAAAAACATGAGGAACCCGATAAAGACCTTATAAAGAAGGGTTTGTCTCCGGCCAAAGAGTGCTGAGGCGACGAGGGCAAGGATGGATATAATCAGGATCACACCACGGTCTCCTTTTGGAAGAAAGATCACAACGGCAAGAATGGTTCCTCCCCCTGCACCGATGAGGTCGGAAAAATAGATCGTGTTCACTATGGCCGGGGTATAGGAAATGGCACATGCTATCGTTAATCCAGCGAAAAAAAATGGTATTGCAAGAAGGGCGTAATACAGACAGATCAAAATGACGTGATCGGCATTCCAAGCCAGTTGGATGAAATCGAATGGAATACTATTACACAGCAGAAAACAGATAAACACCGAGCAGGCGAACGCCAAAGAAGTGAAGGATAAAATACTGTCTCGATCGCGGGCATAAAAACCCCTGAAAACAGTCAGTGCAGAACCGCTTGCACCATACCCCAAAAATGTGATACTGACGACTAAAAAAGCAAAGTGGTAGTGTTGGGAAATACTGAAATACCTGGTGAGGTTGATCTCCAAGCAGAGGGTCGCGGCAGACACAAGCATGATCCCCGCTAAAAAACGAACCCTCGATCGTTCCACAACAGGTATATTACCGGATATCCTTCCAAAAAAAAATCCTTTACCTGAATTGAAGATCAGTGGAGATAAGAGATATTTCCTAAAATCAGATGGACAGGACTCTCGAAATCTTATTGAGTGTTTGCATCTTTGTAATGGGAAAAACTGTGAGAAGGGCTCCATGCGGGCATGGCACATCTCCGGAAGGGAGATGTGAGCGATGCCCCCCTCGTCCAGGCGAAGTTTCCTCGCAGGGAAAACTGAGAGTGTTTTCGAAATCACTGGTAGGAACACTCGGTGGGCAGTTCTTCACGGTTTAGGAAATGCATAGGCGGAGATCTATGGGTTGAAATTGCCGGAAGGTTGTGATAATTTTGATTCAAAAAGAGAATGATCAAATTCGGCACTTCTGGCTGGCGAGCCATAATGGGGGAGGAGTTCACATTCCAGAATGTGAGGATCGTGGTTCAGGCTATTGCCAACACCTTGAGAAAAAGGTTTCCCGAAGAGAATATATCCGTTATCGTGAATTATGACACACGGTTTTTATCCGAGAGATTTGCCTTCGAAGCGGCCAAAGTTCTCTCCCATAATCAAATTCATACTTACCTTTCCGACAGAGATGCGCCTTCCCAGGCACAGGCTTATCAAGTGATAAAGCGTAAGGCCCATGGGGGCATTAATTTTACCGCATCCTTCAATCCCCCAGAGTATAATGGGTTGAAATTCAACACCGAGACGGGTGCACCGGCCCTCCCGGAATTGACGGACCGAATCGAGAAGAATATCATACAATTGCACAAAGATTTCTCTTTCTGTCCTTATTACCCCAAGTCAGAATACATCGAAAAAATCAACCTGCAACAAGACTATCTGAACTTCATACAGGATAAGATAGATTTCGATCTCATACGTGAATCCAAGATCAGGATCGCTGCGGATTCCCTGTATGGGACAAGCCGAGAATACCTGGACGAAATCTTAGAGGAGAATCATATCCCTATCGAAGAACTCCATGGCTACATCGATCCATATTTTGGAGGGCTCACTCCATCCTGTACCGAAGAGAACCTTGGGGATTTGAAAAAGTTCATCAAGGAAAAAAAATGTCATTTGGGCATCGCTACGGATTGTGATGGAGATAGATTTGGGATTGTCGATGAGAAAGGAACCTTCATTGATCCGAACCTGGTTCTCTCTCTCCTTCTGAATTATCTGATCGTCAACAAGAATTGGAGAGGAGGTGTCGCTCGCTCGGTCGCAACGACCCACCTCATAGACAGGATTGCCAGAGAGTATGAATGTCCTCTGTTTAAAACCCCGGTGGGATTCAAGTTCTTGGCCGATCTTTTCCTGAAAGATCAGGTCATGTTCGGAGGAGAGGAGAGCGCTTGTATCGTTTTAAAGGATCATCTTCCAGAAAAGGACGGCATTGTCGCGGGGCTTCTTGTCGCAGAGATGATGGCTGCTTCTGGGCAAAGCTTATCGGAACTGTTGGGTGATCTGTTTAAAAAATACGGAAAAAGGGTGGGTGAGCAGAGAACGATTCCTCTGACGCTGGAAAGGGAACGAGCGCTTAGGAAACTGA
>JASFEP010000418.1:0-3864 GCA_050124775.1 Candidatus Aminicenantota bacterium | reverse complement strand
TGCCTGCACAGAATCCCACATAGGCCACACGTTGAGCAAAACAATGTTCCCATCATGGATTTCGTAGGCCCTCTCCATCCATTCGAATGCGTCCTCCTTCATGCCTAGCCCTACATAGACATACGCTATACATAATGGAGAAACATACATTTGTTTTGATTTTTCTATCAATTCTTCGAGTATATTCAGCGCCTCATCTCTGTTGCCTGACACAGCATAGGCATATCCAAGTTGACCTTGATATTCGGCTCTAACTCCTGTCCTGTTCTTTGAAAGCGCAACAGCTTCCTGTAACTCTAAAATGGCTTTACTATACATTCCCTTCTGTACATAAACTCTTCCAAGATCCGCATGGACTATTTCGAAAAAAGGTTCCATATCGAGCGCCCTCTTATGTTCTTCGATGGCCTGATCGTATAAACCGGCACTATAGAGAACAACTCCCATTGTCCTGCGAATATATACAGAGAGAGGATCGATTTCCAGAGCCCTCTTTGCCTCTGCAATCGCTTCCTCGAATCGACCCATCCAAGCCAGATACCAACCATAGTTCCGATGAGTTTCTCCCAGACCCTGATTGAGTTCAAGTGCTCTCTTGTATTCCACTTCTGCCCCTTTCCAGTTCCAGTCGTAAGCCGCTAATACCCATGCTAAGGCAAGGTGACCCTCCGCAAGCGCGTCATCTATTTCCAGGGCCTTTATCGCGGCTGCTTTTGCCCTAGGAAATGCCTTCATCGGCTCAGTCGGAGTCATAACTGCTTGCAAAGCATAAGCCCGTGATAACCAGGCATGGGCAAGGGCAAAGTCTGGATCTTTTTCAATTGCCTGTTGAAAGTATTCGATGCCTTTTAGAATTCCATCACCCCTTAATTTTCGGACATGAAATCGGCCGAGAAGATAAGCCTTATACGACTCCGGATTGACCTGATGTTCTTGGAGGAGGCGATCATTATCCCCTGAAGTTACATTGATCTTGATTTCCTGTGCGATATCCCTTGCAACCTCGCTGTGAAGCGATAGGATATCCCGGTAGTTCTTATCATATTTCTCTGCCCACAAATTTCGCTCTGTATTAGACTCTATCAACTGGATCGTGATTCGGATGCGCTCTCCTTCTTGAAGGACAGAACCGGCAACTAAACCCTTTACACCTAATTCCTTGGCAATCTCGGGTATTGATTTATCGGAATTTTTGAAGCGCATCGCAGAAGGCCGCGAAATGACCTTAAGAGCACTGATTTTTGACAATTCAGTAATTAAGGCATCGTGCATTCCCTCTGTGAAATATTCTTGCTCCGGATCTCCAGAGAGGTTCTCAAAAGGCAAAACGGCAATCGAATCTATCGTTGGCGCACCTCCAATGAAGATACTTGAAAGTGAAAAATCCGATCGCGAAAAGAATATTGCCCAGAGAATCACTCCAATCAGACAGAGTGCAAAAAATAGAAGTGTGAAGGAGAGGGATTTATTCAATCCTTTTAAAGAGACGCGCCTCTTTTCGGCATCATCCACTGTGTGGAGCATCTCTTGGATCCATGTGTCGAGTTCATTTTTGTAGGCAAAAACGCGGGCTTTGGGGGAGCCATCCATTCGGTGTATAGACAGACCGAATTCCTTTTCCCATCTCCGGCATGTGCGTTCCGATTTCTTCAGATAATCTGCGATCTCTTTCCAAGATTCAAGGATATCAAGGTCTCGCATCTTACCCCCCTGTTCCTTACTAAGGATACAAGCCTCCTGACCTTCGTGTCAATAAATTTGATTTAACTTATGCTAGGGAAAAATCTTCATTTCGCATTTCATGCTGTATAAAGATAAAATCTCTCCGTATTGTCATCTCTCTTTCTAATCATAAAAATCCTGCCAAAAAAAAGAAATATTCGGCTAAAAACGGCAATAATTGGCCATCTCCGCGCGAAGTCTTGACGCCTCTGCTTGTCCTTCTTATTCATAGGGATAGGGGAAAAAATCGCAGGATAATGTCAATCCAAAGAGACAAGTACAAAACATACGTATTCAGCCACATTTTTGTCCTTTTCTTTTTATTGAACCTGAGTGTACCTAGAGCCTTTTCAGAAACACAACCGGAAAGGATTGTTTCTATAAAAATTGCTGCAGATCATGATTTAAAAAACTCAGACACACTCCGGATGGATGTAAGAAAATTGATTTCAAATTCATGTAGAGATTTTAAAAGGGACTTCGGCATCATTCACAAAATCGAGGAGTTCGTATATTGGATTCCTACGATCAATGCTACATCGATGAAATTTTATTTGAACGATCTGCGAAAAAAAGTCCGAAAGGGAGGAAACGACATAGTGATCGGCATCATTTCGAACGGCCGAACAGAAGAAGGCACAGCAGGGCTTGCAAGTTATCTCAACGGGTATATCATCCTCAAGAATTTTAAATCCAAGACGGCGATGACTTCCGTTCTGAAACATGAGCTCTGCCACATGTACGGAGCCGTAGACATTCATGAAAAAGATTCGATCATGAATGTCGAGAGTCTTGGCTGTGAATTCGATGAATTCACCAGAGATATCATTATGCTCAATAAACATCGGGAATTCGATCCAAAGGCTTATCCATTGCCCATAAGTTGTAGGGATCAAGCCATCAATATCTATAAAAATCGAGCTGCTTTAAACCTCGGCGAACCGGAACTACACCTTGTATTGGCTTTCCTTTATCTGGAAAAACAGGAACTGAATGAAGCCCTTTCACAATACAAAAAGGCCTTAGAGATAAAGCCAGAATCAATAGGAATCCAAATCCTTATCGGGAATATCCACCTAAAAATGGGAGAGCCTGAACAGGCATTGAGCGACTACAGAAGTGCCTCATCCTTATTCCCCCAATTGCCCGAGATTCAATTCAACATGGGATTGGCGTATACACAGATGGGAATGATCGGAGATGCCATCTCGGCCTACCACAAAACGATAGGACTCGCTCCCAATTATTTTGATGCCCATACAAATTTGGGTTATCTCTATCTAAAAAAGAATAATCCGGATTTAGCAATTGAATCGAGCCGAAAGGCTTTAGAAATAATACCGGACTCTCCCGAAGCCCTGACGACATTGGGAGCTGCACTTCTTTCCCAAACAAAACACTGCCCCGATAATGGACCGGAAAAGGCAACCCAAACAGATTTTTCGAAGGGAAAAAACGCCTCTCCGATGGATAGCAGACAGAAAGAAAAGCTCATCAAAGAAGCCATTGAACGATGCCGACACGCCATCTCATTAAAATCCGATCTTCCCCAATCACACAACATCCTTGGAGTCGGCCTGGCTTATTCAGGCGACAACATAAGCGCCGAAGCAGAATTCAAGGAGGCCTGCGAGCTTTGGCCGGAATACATGGAGGCCCATTTCAATCTCGGCGTGTTGTATTTTTTGAATCATCGTTTGGGAGAATCGGTTGATTGTTTTAAAAGAGCCTTAGCGATCGATCCCGATTTTGCTTTGGGATACCAAAAATTGACCGAAGTGTATCATGCCTTATTCCTGGAGTACAAAAAGGAAGCTGAAAGAAGAGGTTTAAAGTGGAAAAAGGCTCTGATTGCGGACTTTCTTTTCTCCGTAACGAAGCCGAATCATTAGGATAGATTTTTAGGGGCAATCCCCCATCTTTAACTCCTTTAAGGGAAGGGGGGACATTCGTTCTCCCTTCCTTTGTATTATTTATTATTAAATCATTTCTATCTAAATAAAATTCATTTATGAAGTAAGTTTTCATCCTCCCCTTTCGTTTAAGGCCGGATGCAGACTTGTTCAAGATAGATTCAAATAGAATAAAGTTAAATGAGGATGGCAGTATGCCCCAAGACAGATTCGAACGGCCGGCACTACT
>JASFEP010000417.1:0-3875 GCA_050124775.1 Candidatus Aminicenantota bacterium | reverse complement strand
AATACAGCAAGGTGGCAAACGGAGTCGATCAGCAGCTGGAGCGAGCTGTCGGAGAATTGCTCGAAGACATAGAAAAGAAATAATTCAATATTCGCTGTGTGGCTTTTTTCTCCTGGAGAAATCTTTTGTGGTTATTTATTCATACCTCAAGGAATCGACCGGATTTTTCATAGCAGCCTTTACGGACTGAAAACAGACTGTCGGCACGGCGATAATCAAGGCCAGACATGCCGCTATGAACATGAAATACAAGGTGATATGAATCCGGTAAGAAAAATTTCTGAGCCATAGTTCGAGACTCAGGTATGCAATGGGCCAGGCAATAACGTTCGCTAAAATAACGAGAAGCAGGAACTCGATAGATAACAACCGGACGATCCTTCCTGCCGAAGCTCCGAGCACTTTCCGGATGCCGATCTCCTTTGTCCTTCTCTCAGCGATGTAAGCTGTCAGCCCGAACAAACCCAGACAGCCAATAAAGATAGCGAGGAGGCTGAAATAAAGAGATACCGCCCCCACACGTTCCTCCGACATGTATTGCCTCTCGATCGCCGTATCTAAAAAGAAAAAGTCGAATGGTCTTTGTGGATCGAGACTTTCCCATTTGTTTTTTAGAAGGTGAATGGTCTGAGATATATTTTCCGGAGCAATTCTGATTGATAGATACCGTATCCTGGTATGATTATAGACGATGACCATCGGCTCGATCCTGTTGTGAAGAGATGTTGTATGGAAGTCTTTGACGACGCCGATGACTCTTCGTGTCGCCAACCCTCCTCTTCCTCCTCGGCCAGGATAAAATGTGAAAGTTTTTCCAAGAGGATCATCCCACCCAAAATATTTGGCGACAGTCTCGTTGATGAGGAGCGATTCTTCCGCATCAGTCAATAAGTCGGAAGAAAAAGTACGGCCTTTGATTATCTCGATGCCCATTGTCGTAATGTAGTGAGGCTCGATATCCATCCTCGTGAGCTTTTGGGGTTGTGCTTCAGTGAAACCCTGAGGATAGAAGATTTCATACTGTACTCCTCTGGTCGGGACAGGGGCAGAACCGCCCGCGTCGATGACTCCTTCGACATTCATGATTTCATCTCTCAAACTCGCAAATGACATTTTTTGGAGGAGACGATGGGCTTCAGGGATGATGATGATTTGATCTTTGTCATATCCGAGGTTTTTCGTTTTCATAAAATGGACCTGTCTGTAGACAGTTATGGTGCCGATGATGAGCAGGATTGAGACAGAAAACTGAAAAACGACTAAACTGTTGCGAATAATAGACTTTGAAATTCCTTTCGGTAATCCGCTTTTAAGCGCATGTGCGGGATGGATCCTGGAGAGGTAAATGGCTGGATAACTGCCAGCCAGAATCCCCACCATTACAGCGACTCCGATACATCCCCAAAGAAAGACTTGTGATTGTAAGCTTGATCCGCTGAGGGGTCTGCCGATAAGCGTTTCAAACCAAGGCTGGATCGTCTGGATAGCAGCGATGGCTAGAAAAAGCGATGTGGCACTGTATAGCATAGATTCACCTAAAAATTGAAAGATAATCAATTTTTTTGAAGATCCCAGCGTTTTTCTGATCCCGATCTCCAGTGCCCGCGTCGATGAACGCGCTGTGGCCAGGTTGATGAAGTTGATACAGGCTAATAGGAGGACAAAAATGGCGATCCCTGAGAAGAGATAGACATAGGTTATATCGCCTTGAGCCGCGATGTCGCCACCGATCTTCGAGTACAGATGTATTCGAGTCAAAGGCTGAAGAAACAGCACAAGGGAACCGCCCATCGAGTTTAAAGTGTCTCCGAGATGAGTGTCCACGATCCTGGAGAGCTTGGTTTCTAGCGCTGATGGATCTGAATCCTCCTTGAGCAATAAATACGTGTAGTATTGGATATTGAGCCAGTTTTCCATGTCCTGTCTGTTTTCCGTATAGAGTGTTACAAAAGATAAGGCAACCTGGAAACGAAAGTGTGAATTTGCAGGGATCTCTTTGACAACTCCTCTTATGACATAATCTGCGGATCCGTCGACCCTAAGATTCTTTCCTATCGGATCTTCATTCCCAAAATACTTTTTTGCTGTGTTTTCTGTGATAACAGCGGAATAAGGATCGACGAGTGCATTTTCTGGGCTTCCCAGGATAAAAGGGAAAGTAAAAACCTCAAACAGAGAGTTATCTGCATAACAAACAAGATTTTCATGGAACTCGATATCTTCGTATTCAATGAGCGCTCTCTCCGGCCGGCTGATCCGAGCAAAGTTCTCGACTTCCGGAAAAGCATCATGCACGGCTTCACCGAGCTCTGGCATACTCAGTGCGAGTATCATATGAGTCCCCGCCTGAAGATCAACATAAACTCGATGAATACGTTCGCTCTTTTGATTGAACTTATCGAAACTCAGCTCGTCCAAAACCCACAAAAAGATCAATCCAGCCACCGCCATTCCCAGGGCCAGACCTGCCAAATTTATCAACGAATATGCTTTATATCTTTTGATCGTTCGGAGAGCGACTTTGAGATAGTTCAAATACATATATATGTCCTCAGATTATGTTATCGATCTGTGGGAATATATCATTGAATGGATCGGATTTCAGCAAATTTTCCCATTATTTCAATACAGAGTTAATAATCATGAGCATAGGACCAAAGATCATAGCATCCTTGCTTTGAGTCCAGCATGTGAAGACGAGAATCAAGTCCAAATCAGGAACAATGGTCAGAGATTGACCTCCATATCCCGCTCCGTATAACATCCTGACCTTAGTGCCGTGAATCACGAAGCTCTGATGCCACATTAGAAAGAACAAAAAACGTTGAAAAAAATTTTTAGTGCGCATAGATAATTTCACTCAAGCATATATTATATCCGATAAGTAGATCTTACTATTTATAACGAAAATCCTTGGAAAGAGTTATTTAAAAAAGTATAAATTCAATTTTTCCCTTTCGCCTTATAATGCGACAATAAAGTATCGTTTGTGTCGACACCTATCAAAAAGCCTAAAGGCCGATAGTCGATAGACTTGACCCTTCCATTTTGTATGTGATAGTTTCGTCTCGAATGAAAATACAGGCTATGGATGTCTCTGAGTACGGCTATACAAGAACGGAATATTGATGCGTAGGTGGTTTCTATTTCTACTGGTTCTGATCATCCTCTATATTGTTGCCAAAGCCGGAAAGAAGAAAGAAGCGTCCACTCCGTTCCATCGACGTTTCAATGAAACACTTTCCATTGTGGTGTGGGCGCTGGTAATTGTCTATGTGCTATCATTTCTGTACTGGCTTTATACTCAGCTTTTTTAAGCATTCAAAGTCAAACGTTCGCATGACTTTGGGAACTGCTGATGACGAACTGGAAGGATAAAGATCGAGGGAAGAAATATGATTCAGATGCAGAGAAAATTTAGTTTTTAAGCATAAAGGAGTCTGCGATGAGAAAAATTTTCCTTATTTTTCTGCTGATTTCATTTTTCATTTCGACTGGATGTCAAAATGGAGAAAAAGGAAGCGGAGAAAAAGCCGTTGAAGAAAAATCGACAAAATCGGATATGGCTCCCGGTGAGCCCGAACGAGTCGAGGTTCAACATATCCTGATCTCCTTCCAGGGGACTATTCCGGATGAGAAGGTGATCCGGACCAAGGAAGATGCAGAGATCCTTGCAAAAGAGATTCTTGCAAGGGCAAGAGCTGGTGAAGATTTCGATTCACTCGTTAAAGAATACACGGACGATCAGCATCCCGGGATCTACCGCATGTCGAACTCGGACGTCATGCCCGATTCGACAAACCAAGAGTTTTCCCGTGACAGGATGGTCAAGGCCTTCGGAGATGTCAGCTTCTCGCTCAATGTTGGGGAGGTAG
>JASFEP010000416.1:0-3891 GCA_050124775.1 Candidatus Aminicenantota bacterium | reverse complement strand
TCCCGGGCCATATCATTCAAGTAATAATTCACGATGATTCCTTTGGGGGCATTTTCACCGGCATAATTCTGGTGATTTGCTGCCACCTGTTTTTGACCGCTTAGAATCCATAGAACCTGCGGTTCGACATCGAAAAGGTGAGCGTCTTTTTCGAGAACATCTGCACTCAGTTCCTGAAGGGGTGAAATGTCGGCAATCCAGATGCTTCGTCCGAATGATCCGACCACAAGGTCATTTTCGCGGGGATGGATACACAGATCGTGAATGGGAACGTACGGCATGTTATTCTTCATGGGCGTCCAGTTGGCTCCCCCGTCCATAGAAACATAGATGCATTTGGATGTCCCCACAAAGAGCAGGTTCGGATTCTTATGGTCTTCTTTGATGACATTAATGGGCTCATCCTGGGGCAGGTTGCTTGTGATCGAAGTCCAGGTCTTGCCAAAATCGGTAGTTTTGTAACAGTATGGCTTCAGATCGAAACGGGTTTGCAGATCTTCAGAACAAAAATAAGCATGGCCGCTGGCATCGAAGTTGCTCCTAGCCCCCAGGAAACTCACGTAAGCCGTTCCCGGATAATGGCACGAAGCTGTCACCCTGGTGACCGGATATCTCTCCGGATGATTGGGGATTCGGTCATTGAGTTTCGTCCAGCTCTTGCCGCCATCCTGCGAGAGCTGCACATTTCCGTCGTCAGTCCCTACCCAGATCACTCCCTGCTTGACGGGTGATTCATCGACGGACGTTATCGTCCCCCAGACTTTTCCGCTATCCCTGCATGTGCCCTGGTTCGTTAGATCCGGGCTGATCTCCTGCCAGTTTTCCCCTCTGAAGTCGGAACGGAGCAGCATGTTCGCGCCATGGTAGATGACATTGCTGTTGTGCGGAGAGACCAGGATCGGAGCGATATAATTGAACCGGATCCCTTCTTTCTGATAGGTTATGTCTTTACGCACATTGGTTTTCTGATCGTTCCTGGTGATATCCCCGTACTGAGACTCGACATAGAGCCAACGGCTGTCCGAGGGATCCACCTGGACATCCCCGCCGTCAGCGCCCCTCACGTGCTCCCAATCCTCGAAACGGATGGGAAAACGGCCGCGTTTGGTGCTTGGGCCCTTCCATGTGCCGAAATCTTGCAACCCACCGTAGACATTGTAGGGGAAATCCATATCGACAGCGACGGTGAAAAATTGTCCGCAGGGCAGATTGTCGGGATGGTACCAGGTTTCGGAACCGTTGAAGGAAATCCTTATTCCGGAGTCGCTCGAGCCGATCAAATGATCGCTATTACGGGGATTGAACCACAGGTCCTGGTGATCGTTTCCGAACGGGATTATGGCATCCTTCCAGGTTTTACCGCCGTCGTGAGTTCCCTGGATCCCGCTGTTAAGGACATAAATCTTGTCAGCATCCATGGGATCGATCCGGATCTGGGCATACCGATTGCTGCCGCGCATGAGAAATTCATCCTGGTCCGGACTGATCCTCTGCCAGCTTTTCCCCGCATCTTCGGACCGCCAAATGGTGTTTTCGAGTGGGCGCCGTTCGTTTTCAGAATTTTCGATAAGGATCGTGGCGACAATGATATCCGGATTCGTCCGGTATATATCCAAGCCTATTCTTTGGAGTTTGCCTGTGGGCAGGCCTCCGCCCAGCTTTTCCCAGGATGATCCGCCGTTTGTGGTTTTATAAATACCGCTCGCTTCGCCGCCATCGGGATCCCACATGCTGGCATACAGAATGTTGAAATCGGCTGGATGCATATGGATGTCGGCACCGCTAACATGTCTTCCATCATCGGTCAATCCGAGAGTTTTTTCCCAGGTTTGTCCTCCGTCTGTAGTCTTGAAAATGCCTCGTTGTGGCGTATTGACAAACAGATTTCCGGGCACAGCCACGTACACGATGTCCGGATTTTCGGGGTGAATGACAATTTTACTGATGAAATAGGAATCCTTTAAGCCGATATGAGTCCACGATTTACCTCCGTCTGTCGATTTGTACATCCCATTTCCCCAGTAGGAGAGATTTCCTGTAGCGACGTAGACAACATCAGGGTCTGAGAATGCGACTTCCACATCACAGAGCACGAGCGTTTCTTCATTATCGAAGACAGGCTTATAGGTAATCCCGTTATCCGTGGTTTTCCACAGCCCCCCTGTGGATGAAGCCGCATAGAATGTGACGGGCTGCTTTTCAAGATCGGGCACACCGACCTGCATGAAGCGGCCGGTCTGTTTGGTCGGTCCTATGCTGCGGAAATGAATACGTTTGACCACGTTATCGGGAATCGTTTGGGTGTAACCCGATGACGTCAACATGAACAAACCCAATATGAAATAATGAAATAATCGGACGAGATTGACTTTAGCCATGAGATACATTCCTTTCTTGTAGAGATCGGGACTTAAGCAGAATCACCAAACAATGATACCAATCTTGTCAAATTTTTGCTTGTATTCTTGTAACATTTAACGATGTGGCAGGCTTTACCGGTATTCAAGTTCGATTTAACTCTGTTCGAACTAAAACAAACCGAATTCTTCTGTTTGGGTTTGTTTTCGTTCGGTTTGTCTTGACTACGTTAGCTAACCTTGATTAAAAACATTGGAGGAAAACAGAGTGCCGAGGGCCGGACTCGAACCGGCACGTAGGCTCGCCTACGAGGGATTTTTGTAATATTTCATACCCTCCCGGGCAAAAATTCATTTATTCTAAGCTACATCTTAATGCCTCATAGGGTGTTTTTCCCTTGAAAGCGCCGTGCGGACGATCGAGGTTATAGAACCGTTCCCATTCCGCTAGTTTTTTATTTAAATCCACATCATCCGTATATGTCAACAATTGATAAAATTCTTCCTGATCTGTCCTGTGGGATCTCTCGACCTTGCCATTGAGTTGTGGAGATCGAGGTTTAATATAGACATGTCTAATGCCTTTATCTTCGACATGCCAATGAAATTGGGCTTGGAACTCATGGCCCCGGTCGGTTCTTATTGTATGGATGCGGAAAGGAAACTTATCGATCACATAATCAATGAACTTTATGGCATTATTCTGATTGTGACGCGGGTAGATTTTCATCGCCCTGATCCGGGTGGCATCGTCGATTGCTGTGTACTGAAAACGCCTGACTCTGTGGCCTTCATAGTTCCTCAGCCAGAAAAACTTGACATCCACCTGGATATGATGACCTGGAACTTCCTTAGAATATCGTCTTGTGTGAATTCAACGTCGCGGTGAACTCTTTGGCAAACGTCTCATTCCGTTTCGAACAAGGGTTCGATAGACGCTCGATACAGAGGTTTTTATTCCATGATAACGTTCCAGGTACCAGGTGATTCTCTCGGGGCCAAGTTTATATGTCTGTCTCAGGTCAAGGATCTGATCAACGACATCTTGTTTTAAGCTTCTGGGATGGTTTATCGCAATAGGCTTTTTTCTGGCTAAACCTGCCCTGCCCTCTTTATCGAAGGCTCTTTTCCAATTATAAAAGGTTGACCTCGGTACTTCGAATTCACGACAAGCCTTTGTTGCACTCCCTATTCCCCGTGCATATTCCAGCACCATAAGCTTGAATCGGATTCTCAAGACCTCTCGAACTTCTTTTTGCATGTCTTAGACCTCCTTTCTGTAGCTTACAAAATAACATAAAGTGTCCAGGAGGGTCTGACATACCTACAATTATGAGAGCTCAGTCTTTCTCCAACATAAATTCGATTGTGAAGTTATATGGGTTCTCATCATTATCGTCATTTGGAATGTTGACATCGAAGCTGACTGATCTTGTCCAGCCGGAGGGAATCCAAGGAGGTAGTGAATCCCTTATAGTTCTCAACTTAAATGTAGTAGAACTTAATGCTGGGACTGGGGAAATTGGTTGCTGAG
>JASFEP010000415.1:0-3901 GCA_050124775.1 Candidatus Aminicenantota bacterium | reverse complement strand
GGTTGAAAGCACATTGGTCAGCAAATAATGGAGAGCAAGGTTCAATAGAACTGTGATGTTCAAAACGACCATATACCTCAGGAATATATTCAGGAAAAAGAAACCATATTTTTTATGAAGCCGGTAGACATACATAATCGAAGCAATGCCCACACCATAGGCAAGGATGGCAAATGAGACTGTAACATGTTGCATTGGTTGAGCTTATCATAGTAAAAATCGGCTTTATCGGCAAACAAATTCGAATGGTATACTAAAGTTGTATTCCTTGGAATACGACCCAGGCGTGATGTCCGCGCATCCCTATCCACCTATAATTCCCAGTGAAAATAAAATTCGAGAGGTGAGACATGATGATCAAAAAAGATGTTCTTCGGAAAACCGGGTGGCTTTTGCTCGGTCTGGCACTGTTGTTTTTTTCAGGTGGAGATCAACCGGTTTGGGTGGCTGTTTGGTTAGCGCCGGTATTCATTCTTCGGTTTTTTCGGGAAACGACGGCTATCAAGGCATTCCTTATCGCCCTGCCATTAATGGTCGCGGTAGAATTGATGGCGGATAAAGGGATGACTCCTTTCCCTTCATTCAAAATTCTGCTTCTCACCACAAGCGTGGGAGTCGTCTACAGCCTTTTGCCTTACTTTCTTGACCGTATGCTGGCGCAGTCGATTCCTGGGGGATTACGCACATTCCTATTTCCATCGCTGGCTGTATCGATCCCCTTTGTATTGGGATCATATGGAACCTGGGGCGCGAAAGCCAGCGGTATGGACGACCTGACCTTGCTCCAGATTATTTCTGTGACAGGGATATCCGGGATCTCGTTTCTCATTTACTGGACTGCAGCTGTTGTGAATGAAGTATGGGACCGAAGAGGCGATAGAAAGTTTGTTAAGAATCTGTCCGCCACTTTTTGTATTGTGCTGATGATGGTATACAGTTTCGGTCTTATCCGTCTGCGCGGAGATTACACACCACAAAATTCTATGATGGCTGCGGGCATTGCATCTGATCCATCCCACAGGAAGGAATTGATACATGCTTTTACGATACTGATTAGGAATGATCCTAAAAATCCGGATGACATCAATAATGTCAGATTTTCGATGAATGAACGGTTCCGTGAACTTTTGGATGATTCCGTTGCTATGGCTCATTCCGGATTTGAAATAGTGATATGGCATGAAGGAGCGGCTGTCCTTTTCGAGGAGGATGAACAGTCGATGATAGAGCTGGCGTCTCTGAAAGCACGGCAGAATAAGATCTATCTCGGAATTGCAATGGCGGTCTATCAGAACAGGAACCGTAACGACATACCTGGCATACAACCGCTTTTTAAAAACAAGCTTATCCTCATATCCCCCATGGGGGATGTCGAATGGGAATACGCCAAGGGCATACTGGTTCCAGGGATGGAAGCTGCGATCACAATTCCGGGAGACAGGATAATGAAAGTGAGCCAATCGAGCGCCAAAATCACGGGGGCTATCTGCTATGAACTGGATTTCCCGCAGCATGTTCGCCAGGCTGCAAAAATGAATGCCGACTTGATCCTTGCTCCATCAAATGACTGGGAAGCCATAAAAAACACACATGCCAGGATGGCGCGTTTGCGGGCGATCGAGACTGGGATATCATTACTCAGACCCGCCTCCGGGGGAATCTCGATCGCCGTCGATCCATTCGGCCGCATTCTTTCACAGATGGATAGTTACAAAAGTCATGGCGCGCCTCTAGTTGCCACAATACCCATCGATCCTGTTCCCACAATTTATTCATGGCTCGGAGATTTTTTGAATTGGGTGTGTATGATTCTTTCCCTTGTCTGCATGACTCTTGGAATCATTTTTCGGTTAAAAGATTGAAATTCACATTTTGACTGTAATCAAGTCAGGCTGGTACCTCTTGATTAATGCAGTCATCGTGCTATCTTAAACAGGGTTGTCTTACATCTGTAGGCCAAAATCCGCTCGGCCTTAGGATAAAGTATCCCTTCTGTCCAATCGAGATTTTCACCTGATACCTCACTGACCCATTGTATGATGCCGCAGCCGTTATGCCCGCCTTTTGAGAAGACAGCCAGGATAACCGATAGAATGGTAGAGACAAGAAAAATCTCTACTCCAAGCTCATTCCAGTACCCAAAGCCTCAAATCCATTTTCCCACCAGTTAAAAAAAGAGCTATTCCATGCAAGGAGAGTTTACAACCTGATTGCTGTCTATTGAATGTGGGCATTCCCTTCGGCAGTCAGACCCATGGATTCGAGAATGGAGTCGACCTCACCCGTTTTGTCGGATGCCGCAAAAATCTTAACCAGCAAACCCACAGATTCTTTTGTGCTCGGATGATCTCCTCCCCAATTCTCATAACTGGATCTGACAGACTGTTCTATATAGAGACACGCTTCTGAATTTTTCCCCTGTAAAAACAGACTTTCGGCCAAATGTCGCAGCGTATCTCCCACAAAGGGATTTTTTTCACCCGGTGAACCGGTTTTTGTTTCGAGCACGTCCCTATGTATGCGTTCAGCCTGTGCATGATCCCCCTTCTTGTTGAGAATGCGGCCCAATAAATCTTTGCATTCCAGAGTGAACTCTTTATCCCCGCCCAGAATTTTTACGCTCATTTCAAGGGTTTTTCGTATGAGTTCTTCAGCTTCGAAATTCCGGTCTGATTCAAAATAAAGAACAGAAAGAGCGAGCTGTGATTGGAGTGTGTTGGGATGTTCCGCCCCCAATATTTCTTTGTTAAGCGCTAACGCTTTATCAAGGAGGGATTCCGCTTCATCGAATCGCCCGAGCTCCCGGAGCAAATTTGCATAGTTTACAGATATGAAAACGGTATCCGGCGCCCTCTCTCCAAAAATCTCCTTGAATACCCTATATCCGCGTTCTGTATAGATCAGGGATTCCTCATACTTACCAAGCTCGGATAAGGCAATCCCAAAGTTTATCAGTAAAACGAGGGTGGTCCGATGACGTTCTCCATTGACCTCAATCGAACGCTCCAGCCCCTCTTTCATATACCGCAGGCCCTCTTCATACTTTCTCTGTTCCATAAAAACCCGTGCCACGGATCCCATGGCAGCGATATAATTCGGATTTTGTGTGTCTTCCTTTTTTTCATAATCCCTGAGAAGTTCCAGGAATATCTTTTCTGCCCCGGGAAAATCCTCCTCGTACAAGAGAACATTACCCAAATTCAGAAGGACTTTGGGAGCAAATTTGTACTGAAGCTTTTCGTCACTTCGAATGACGGATATGGCCTCCTGGAGCAGTGTTTTTGCTTCAGAATATGAGGCCTTCCTTATCAAAATCTCGGCCAACTGATCTTTGGCCCCTATCACCAGTTCGTTATTTTCTTCAAAATTCTTCATCCCCAAATTCAAGGCATCGCGGAATAGGGTCTCCGCTTCCTGAAAACGCTCGTCATAACTGAAAAGTATACCCAGGTCGATCATCGCCGTGATGGTCCTGATATGATCGGGTCCAAGAGCATCCCTGCAAAACTCCAAGCACTCCGTCAAGACAGACTCGGCTTTTTCATACTCTCCGAGTCTTCTGTAGGTCGTACCGAGCTGGTCGAGTAGCCTGGCTTTAATTATAGGATCATCATCGAATTCTGTTTCCAACTTCTCTTCCCAATAGGATAGAACATCTATGACCTTGACATCCCGCCCGCGCTCCATGGGCGAAGGGGAAACCCACATTTCGACCAGAAAATCAGACATTTTTTCCTGCCTGCTTCGGGCGATCCTCTCTAGGCGTTCAGATTTTTTCGCGCTGAGCAAGCTGAGAAAGGAGATGATGATTCCCAGAGTCAACGCGCTTATGACTCCCGCGGTAACCAGCTTTTTCGTTCTGCGCTTGGGAATCTCCATGATCCATTTCAATCGTTCCACG
>JASFEP010000414.1:0-3912 GCA_050124775.1 Candidatus Aminicenantota bacterium | reverse complement strand
TCACTTCAAAAACGGTATCGGTCTCCTCGATGATCTCCATGGTCAACGTGGCTTCCATCCATGGATTTTTGAAGATGTTGGAAAAACTCCTGAAAGAAGTGTCAGGGGTACGTTTAGCATAGGATTTTCCCTGTTCGAGCAGTTGGGCCAACGTCCTCTTTTCGAGAAACTCGATCAAAGCTTCCTTCCCCATCTCCTTTTCGAGATCCTTGGCCAAGGAAATAAAATTTCTGTAGCGAATATCGCTGACCTGGCGGAAGGATAATTGGCGGCTGTAGGGTTTGTCGAATTTGTGGCTGACCTCCTTCTCCTTCTGTTCCTGATTCCCATGGGAAAAATCCCGGGCCGATAATCTGTTCATGCCCAGGCATGTAAGTGCGCAAGCCGGCGCCAGGCCGGATAAAAATCCTCTTCTTGTCATTCCCTTGGATGATACGAGTTTGTGCATGCTTATCTCCCTTTATAGAGTTTTAACGATAGGCTAAATCGAATGACTGCATTAAATATGCCAAAATTAAGCCCTGGGAAAGCCAAACCCACTTCACTCAATCTGTTTCATTATATGACACTAAATGTTCGTTTTCGGACGGAAAATAATTTTCCCTCTCTTGCTTTCGTTTCTTTAAGAGATTGAGAATGTACGAATCGAGAATCAATACGATCTATTCATAGCGAAGTGCTTTGACAGGGTCGGCAACGGCGGCTTTGAGCGAATGATAGCTCACGGTCATTAGCGCTATAAAGAGAGCTAAGGTTCCCGCCAGAATAAAGATCCACACACTCAAACTCATCCGGTAGGCAAAATTTTCGAGCCATTTCTTCATCGCAAAATAGGCAACGGGCCACCCTATGATGTTGGCCAACAGAACCCATTTCGAGAATTCTTTTGAGAAGCGGAACACGATGCTCGAAACAGAAGCCCCCAACACTTTGCGGATACCGATCTCTTTGACGCTCTGTTCGGCCGTATAGAGCGCCAGCCCGAAAAGTCCCAGGCAGGCTACGAATATCGCCAAAAAGGCAAAATACCCAAAAAGCTGAAGGAGCTTTGCTTCTGATCTGTATTGCTGATCGAATCGCTCGTCCACGAAGTAGTAGGAAAAGGGATAGCCGGGACGAAATTCCTGCCACTTGTTCTGGAGGAAAGCCATGGTTCCCGGGATATCGTTGGGACTGATCCGAACAGCCACTTGATTCAGGGAATGCGAAGAGACGACCATAACGATCGGGGCGATCGCGTGGTGTATGGATTCGAAATGAAAATCCTTGACCACACCGACGACCTGCCCTTGTGTCCTTCCATAAATGAATTCTTTGCCGATTGCCTCTTGCGGTGATTCCCACCCGATCTCCCGTACAGCCGTTTCGTTCAGAATAAAAGCACTGGTCGCATCGGTGGGCATTTCTTTGGAGAAGTTCCGGCCGGCCGCAAGCTCCATCCCGAATGTGGGGATATAATCGTGATCGACTATCAATAGAGCGATCATGAAGTTGATGGGGTCGGTCTTCTCCCCCCTTACGACTCGGGCACCTGAAGAATCGAGCAATCGGCCTGAGGGCACACGTTTGGCCGCCGAGATGCTGATGATGCTTCGATTCTCATAGAGTTGAGTCTTCACCGATTCCAATTGGCTGCTGATCTGAGGGCTGGAGGGGAGAACAACAACTTGTTCTTCGTCGAAACCGAGGTTTATGTTTCGGATATATTCCATCTGAGAAGTCACCACTTCCACGCAAACGATCAGAGTGATGGATATCGCAAATTGAAACACGACCAGCAGAGTCCGGAGCGAAAACTTGCTGCGCTTCTGATCCTTCGTTCCTTTGAGGACTCTTGCCGGTTGAAAACCGGAAAGAAATACAGCCGGATAAAGGCCGGATACAACGCCCACGATAACAGCCAAAACGACCAGGCCGACCAGGAGCACCAAATTTTCCGAAAGACTCAACGACAGGTCCCTTTCGATGAATCGATTGAACCTCGGGAGAAGCAGGCCGACAAGAATCAGAGCAACGGCTAATCCGCCGAAAACGGCCAGGAGAGACTCGCTCAAGAATTGTCTGACCAATTGAGAACGATTGGCGCCTACGACTTTACGCAGGCCGACCTCCTTGGCCCTTTGGGATGAACGGGCTGTGGAGAGGTTCATGAAATTGATTGCAGCGATCATCAGGACAAAGAAGGCGATCAAGGAAAAAATGTAGACATAGGAAATATCACTGTTGGATTCCAGCTCGGAATCCAGGTGAGAATGGAGATGGATATCTGTAATGGGCTGTAGGATAAGCTGCGTCATTTTACTCCTGCCCGGGTCCATATGCCTATCGATAAAGGGATCGAGCTGCGCTTTAAGTGCGTTTACGTCATTATCTTTCCGAATCAGGATATAGGTGGCGTAATTGTTGCTGCTCCAACTTTGCATTTCCTCGTCACCGACGATCGCCTCATAGGTTTTAAACGAAGCCAAAAAATCGGCGTGAAAGTGAGAGTTGTGGGGCAGCGGTTCGATCACACCGGTCACTGTGAGGTCTGCGGCCTGGCCTCGCGCCTCGACCCGGATGGCCCCACCGATGGGATCCCCGGACCCGAAGTATTTCCGGGCCATGTCCTCGGTGATGACGATCGTAAGAGGGTCCTTGAGAGCTGAATCCGGATTGCCCTTTATCAAATCGATGCTGAAGACATCGAACAGATTTTCTTCCGCAAAAAAGAAACGATCTTCCTCGAAATAGGTATCCCCGTGGCTCACCAGCATGCCTTCTACGCCTATCATTCTGACGGCATGTTCGACCGCAGGGAAATCGTTTTTGAGGAGAGGCCCGATGGGCGGAGCCACAAATCCAAGATGAAGGCTGACGCCGCCGTCCTCGTTGAGCCAGCGGCGGGTCACTCTGTAGATGCGGTCGTGATTTTCGTGGAATTTGTCATAGCTCAGTTCATCGCGAACGAAAAGAAGGATCAGGATGCAGCACGTCATGCCGATGGCTAAGCCCAGAATATTTATGGTGGATTGGGCTTTTTGTCTTTTTAAGTTTCTGATAGCCGTTTTGATATAATTCCTTAACATGATAATCCTCCAGTAGAAAAGGTCGGAGATAAAACTGGGGAGAGATTCCAGGACGCGGAACAAATACCAGGTGCGGGCCTTGGTTCTTCCTTCACAGTCGGCAAGGGCTTTGTAGACCTCGTCGAGGTCGCCAGTAAATTCGTGATATTCGAGGGGTGAAAGAAGCACTCTGAGTAGGAGGCGCAAAATCAATGGTGGATGCGTATGGTTTTTCTGAACGAGTCTTAATTTTCTTTTTGATGAACTTTTTGGTGTCGTTTCAGCTTTGGTTTTAGATTCAAAATCAGGGCTATTCCGAATTCCAGATTTCGATTCGATCTTCAATGTGTTTTTCGATCGAGTTTTGTGGATCTTCATTGAAGAGGTTATTCCTCGAATTCCAGCCGGGTGGCGCCATCCCAGAGAGAAGCATTGACGCGGGCGATCTCCTGGAGGGCTTTCCGGCCGTTCGAGGTGAGCTCATAGAAATATTTGCTCCGGCCGCCGCGTTCGGCAAGCGGCTGGCTGGCGATCTTTTTGACATAACCTTTGGCTTTCATCTTTTTCAAAGTCTTGTAGATCGCACCGAAAGCCCAGTACACACCGATATCCTCGTAAACCTGTTCGCGGATCGTCACGCCGTAGGCATTATCTTTGAGCTTATGGATCGCCAGGAGAATTATTTCTTCAGCCCTGGTCAGTATGATCATTGGGATCTCCTATTTCTATGCAATTTGCACTCATATATTTATATACGCGAAAGATTTGAAAAAGTCAAATATTAATTGCAAGATTATGTGCACTAATATAATAATATGCTTTGGCTGATCTATTTTATTGAATTTAAATAAGATATCTCTTTTTT
>JASFEP010000413.1:0-3938 GCA_050124775.1 Candidatus Aminicenantota bacterium | reverse complement strand
GTGGCGATGGGCGATCCTTCTTATCGTTAGCCTAGTGATGTTCGGATCCTATTATATTTACGATGCCTTGAGTCCCATCAATGATTTTATACAGCAAGACATGGGCGTGGATAACGCAAGGTTCGGGCTTTTATTTTCTTTTTATGCCCTGCCGAATCTCCTGTTTCTTCTGGTTGTGGCTGGATTTCTTCTCGACAGGCTGGGAATAAGGAAAGCCGGGACTTTTTATGTCTTTCTCATCTTGCTGGGATCGCTCGTCACGTCACTGGCTGCGGGCAAATCTTTCGTGATCATGCTCATCGGACGAATGATATTCGGATTCGGTTCCGAGGCGACGCTCCTTGTTTCGAACAAGGTCATATCACGATGGTTCAAGGGCAAGGAGTTAGGCTTCGCTTTCGGCTTGAACATCACAGTGATGCGCCTGGGGACCATCCTGGCCCTCAATTCTTCGGCTCAAATTGCAGAATTCACAGGCACATGGCGCTGGTCACTATGGGTAAGCACGGTCATCATGTTCATCTCCTTCGTGATGTTCCTCATCTATCTGACGATGGATAAAGATGTGGATAAGCTGATCGAATCGGGAATGGAGGAGAAGATCGTCGTCAAGGACATCTGGAAGATGAGCTCCGCTTTTTGGTTCATCTGCTTCCTCTGTATGACGTTCTACTCGGCTATCTTTCCTTTCACAAACCATGCGCCTCGATTCCTCCAGACAAAATTCGGGTTGAGTGCGGCCCTTGGCGGACAGTATACCTCTTACATAATGGCCGCTTCGATGATCTTCACCCCGCTCCTGGGGCTTCTTGTAGATAAGATCGGACACCGGGGGAAGATCATGATTATCGGGTCGTTGCTCCTTGTACCGGCGCACTTGCTGCTCGGTTTGACCTTTCTCCATCCGGCAGTCTCGTTCATCATACTCGGCATATCCTTCTCCCTCGTGCCTGCGGCCCTCTGGCCCGCCGTTCCCATTCTGGTCAAAGAGAAGCTCCTCGGCACGGCCTTCGGCCTTATTGCCTGGATACAAATGATCGGTCTGTTCGTATTTCCGTGGTTGGCCGGGAAAATCGTGGATCTTTCCGGAGATGATTACACCAATATGGAATTGATGTTCGCTTCCCTCGGTTTCCTTGGCCTGCTGTTTTCCATCCTGCTCATCCGCGCGAACAGAAAACAAAACCTGGGTCTGGATCTCCCTACAAAGGAGGCTCAGGCAAAAGCGGATAACTCCGCTTGATGTAAAAATTTGAATGTAGAGCCCATTCGTTCTTCCTTAAAAACACTTTTTTTATAATAAAAAGCGAAGTTTAAGCCGTTAGAAAGGGGGAAGAATTTGCCTAATTTTTTTAATATCTATAAGTTAGATCAGCCAAAGCAAAATTTTTGATGATCAAATGCAGCTTCAATCCGATAAGTAAGGGTTGTTCGCTTTTTCAGCAGCAACCGTGGTCGTTTTTCCATGGCCGGGACAAACGATCGTTCTTCCTGGGAGAGCCAGGATTTTTTTCTTGATCTCCAGCAACAATTTTTTGCGGACATTGTCCGTTTGTTTTTTATCCTCAGCCCAGATCTTTCCGATATCGTTCTTGAAGAGTGTATCCCCTGAAAACAGGTAGCCATCGATGAGAAAACAGAGACTGCCTTCCGTATGACCCGGCGTGCGAATGACGCGGATCGTGAATCCGTCATATTCCAATATCTCTCCATCTTCGAGAAGTCTGTCCGGCGGGGAATCGTAATATTCGGCATCGTACTTGGGAGCACAGACCGGAGCAGCGAATAGCCGAGCATAATAGCTGTTAGCTCCGGTGTGATCGGGGTGATCATGCGTGTTCAGGATGGCTTTGACGCTAAGACCTCGCTTTCGGATAAACTCTTCGATCCGGGGATCATTCACTCCTGGGTCAACGATGATGGAATCTTTGGATTCCGGATCGAAGATGATATAGCAGTTTTCATACAGAGGAGGACTCATCTTGCCTTCTTTTCGGTAGTCGAGACAAAAACGCATAACACCCAAGCTTCCCGTGCCCTCCCGAGTTAAATCTTCCTCTAGAATTCCCTCAGTCGGCTTATCCAAGGCCTCGTAGAGGGATGCCTTCAATCTCAGGTTCAACTCCTCATCGAGCCCCTGAGTTTCTGCTTCTTCCCAAAACAGTAAAGCTTTCGAATACACTTTGGCCAGATACAGAATAGCGATAATATTGTTGTAGGCATCTGCATGGCGAGGATTGAGGCGGATCGCCTCTTGATAGCGTCGTAATGCATCGTTATAACGTTGCAGATTCAAAAGGATATTCCCGTGGAAATACAGATAATGGGCTTTCATCCGAAGCATCGCTTTTTGTCTTTTCCTGGCTGCAAGTTCAAGATCGCTGTCTTGCTTATCAACCAGCTCCCAGGCAAATTCAATGTCTCGCGAATCACGGCAGGAGTTGGTCGAATTCCACATATCTTTTAGATTTTCCCTCAGAGTATCATGTATCTCTGATCTTTGATCATCGGCATAGGAGCCCAACTTCTGCATAAAGTCTATATTAGCCAGAGCCTTCTCCATATGGTCCAGAGAGCTGGAATAATCCTGACCTATATAATAAAAATTAGCGAGATAATAGTGGGCATAGGCATGCTGAGGCATCTCTTCGATGCATTTCTTGAACGATTCGCATGCTCCCTTCCTATCTCCGTTCGCAAACCTGTCCACACCCTCTAAATAGAGAGGATTGGAGGATTCGAACCGCTTCATCGATTCCTTAAAAGATTCGTCATTAGTGTTTTGAGACGACAGGGGGAGCGCAAATAAAAGCAAGATGCCGCAGATTAAGATAATTTTGGATTTTTGAGCTCGGATCATCTTTTGCCTTTTATTTATACTATTAAAAATTATTTTAACACATCGGGCACCTCTTGGGAATTTTATGGTTCATTGATAAGTATGCCCATGACATTGATCAAACAAATACCCGTCTCGGCGATGAGTACCCAAATTGTGCGGCGGTAAAACTGCAAGAAGAGCTCTATGCGGGCATTGCCCACCATACTAAGGAAGATGTGAGGAACGATCGCTCAATCGGAGGGCGTATTCCTTCTGCACATCCCGCCCCTTGATCAGATCATCGATGCGTGGCATGACTCTTTGATCCGGTAAAATCCCCCGATCGTCAGGGAAACCTTCAACCGCCACGGCATACGGTCTTCGGCTGACAACAGCAATGGCTCCCGTGTGGTTCAGTTTGACCTCACGGGTTGCGCCGTTACAGGTGTATGTGGCTCCCGTCTCGGTCCCGACAAATGTCCCAATCTTATGATATTTGAGGAGGGCGCATAGATGCGGGGTTGAGGAAAAGCACCCTCCATTGATGAGCACAAGAAGCTTTCCCTGAAAGGCCCTTTCGGCAGGGGAGATCGGACTCGCAAGGCGCTCATATCTTCTGTACTCTTTAGCAAAATAAGGGAGGGGCTCATGAATGAGATAGGAAAAGAGGTGGGATGTGCAGAAGGGGTTGCCGCCCCCGTTGTTACGGAGATCGATCACGAGATTTTTAATCTTCAATCTGTCGATCTTTGCGAAAGAATCATCGATAAAATCGTTGAATTTCTCGGGATTCTCGTAATAAACGAAGCTTCGGATGGTGAGTACCGCTGTATGGCTATGCTCCAGGATTTCGAGATCGAGTGTGAAGTCCAAAGGATTGTACTCGGTCGTGTTGATCTCCGCCTCGGCATATTGGACCCTTTCGAAATCGATGGATTCACACACGAACGAACGAGGTTCGCTCTGACCGGAAATGCGGTAGACAAAACTGAACTTGTCCGGGAAGCCGAATTGAAGCCCATAGAAAAAACTTGGAGCCTGGTTGATCCTGTACAACTTCCTGGAATCCATGTGGCCATCGGCGGAGATATTGGCTTTTAATGCATCGAGGACCTCG